>JALQUQ010000074.1 GCA_023263735.1 Paracoccaceae bacterium
GGCAGTCCACGGCATAGGTTCTAAATCTGCAGTCATGTCAAATTCAGCGGCACGTCTACAGAAACGCCCGTAATTCTCAATCAGGCGGTTTCGATCTAGATCATCGCCCGCGACCAGAACATGTTTTGCTCCAAGCTCGGCGCCTACCGTTAGGAACTGATCAAAACGCGCAAGATCGAATGTGTCGTTTACACGCACGATCTCAATATCCGCAAGTTGTATGCCTGTTTCTCGAAGCGCTGCAATTGTTCGCTGTTGTGCCTTAGGGTCTGTAAGGATTGGAAATGGTGCCTCCGTTCCCGCAGGTAAGAGGCGAAACCCCACCATGTCATATCCAGTTTCGGCTGCAACACGTACAGCCTCATCTGGAGATAGCTCTTTGGTTGTTAAATATGCGAGTGAAAACTTCGTGTTCATATGCTTATTTCAGCGGTGAGAATGGCATTGGAATAGCCATAGTTGATTCCATTTCAGGGCGAAGGAAATCTGGTCCGCCCGCTGGTGGCCACACGCCATCTGCAACACTCTGGCCGCGAGCTTCGGCACGCGCATTCGCTGACTCATACGGCCAGATTTGAGTGAATCGTGTAGGACCATCTATTGAGTACATTGCGATCGTAAGTGGTGAATACTCTACGCGCTTAGGTACTGCTTCACGCCATTTCTCGATCGTTGGAGCTAGGCCATTAAGCGTTGGTTGGTATGTACGGATCTCATAAACTTTGCCAAATTCACCAGGTTGAATTTCAGTCTGCTTAGAACCGGTTAGCTGAGGAAAAAATTGTACGATGAGGACAGCCGCCAGTATCCCTGTAAGTGTCGGCCAAACAATCGTATTCAGTGTTTTGCTCATCTTTCTATTCCTAGCTCAGTTACAGCTACTGATTATAGGGATAGAGGAGGGTAAGATGTAAGGCTTGTTAAAGTTTTATTGGGGCGTGTATGTCTGTAAATCTAAAAGAGTTAGTCAATTTTGCAAATGAAACCCTATCTGTAGAGCGTTTCAAAGATTACTGCCCAAACGGACTGCAGATAGAAGGTAAATCAGCCGTTACAAAAATTGTGTCGGGTGTTACTGCCAGTCAGGCATTGATCGATGCAGCTATTGCGGCCAATGCTGACCTTCTATTAGTGCATCACGGCTATTTTTGGAAGGGAGAGGCAGAGCCTATAGTCGGTATTAAGGGAAGACGAATTAAGGCTTTGATGCAAGCAGATGTGAGTTTGTTAGCTTACCACCTTCCTTTGGATGCTCATCCACAACTTGGTAATAATGCTCAGTTGGCCAAGATTTTGGATATAGAAATTGAGTCAGGTATGGAACCAGGAAACCCTTTCAGTGGTCCCGATGGCATGGCGCTGGAACCGGTCAGCGTGCCCAGACTGGCCGAATTGCCGCTGGTCATGACCAGTTCGCGCGGGGCGCAGGCGCTGCAACAAAAGGTATCAAACCATTTCGGTGTCCACCTCAATATCATCGCCACCCTGAATTCGCTGCCCCAGATCGTTGAGATGGTGGGCCGCGCCAGTGCCTATGCCGTCTTGGCGCATGGGGCGGTGCATCGTCAGGTGGCGCAGGGTCGGTTGGCCTTGGTCCGGATCGAAGATTCGGCCTTGGCGCGCACGGCCTATATGGTTTCCAAACGATCCCGCTCGGCCTCGCGCGCGGTTCATATCGTCGAGGAATATGCCCGCACCATCCTGCGGGAAACGGTCGAACGCTATGGGATTCATGGAAATCTGCCGCACGCCTCGCAGTCGGCGCACACCAAGGGATAAGGGGGTAGCCCCTTTTTCCAAAGGTTGATTCTATACTAGACCCCGGAAAATCCAATGCCCCACACAAGGGACTTTAGAAAAGGCAAAGTTGGTTCCTAATGTGCGTCATCAGCGCGGTGAGGTGTTCGGGGTTTCCCAACCACCCATCCGCCATGACAGAAGTTTCACCGGGAGGACTCTATGAAATTCACCAAGGCACTCAAGCTCGCCACCGCGATCGGCCTTGTTTCGGCCGCTACCGCGTCGGCCGAAACCTATCGTCTGACGAACTACTCGCCGCCCACCGAGGCTGCCTCGATCCATCAGCAGTACATCGCTGATCAGCTGAAAGAGCGCACCAACGGCGCGATCACCTATGAAATGTTCTTTGCTTCGTCGCTGGTTCCCGCCAAGGAACAGATGAACGCAATCGGCAACGGCGTCGCTCATGCCGGCTTCCAGCCGATGGGCTACGTTCCGTCGGATGCTCCGCTGAACAACGCTGTCACGGGTTATGGCTTCATCGAAACCAACCCGACCGCAATCGCAATGGCCTTTGCTGACTGGACGATGCACAACGCAGACGCCATGGCGCAGTACGAAAAGGTCAACGTGGTTCCGTTCGGCGGCTTCTCGACCCCGACCTACCCGCTGATCTGCAACACGCCCGAGCCGATCACCTCGGCCGAGCAGATGAAGGGCCTCAAGGTTCGCTTCCCCGGCGGTGCTAACGCTCTGCTGACCACCGAAATGGGTGGCGTGGCCGTGAACATCCCCGGCAACGAAATCTATCAGGCACTGCAAACCGGTGCGATCGACTGCGCAGGCATTCTGGCTGCTTGGTTGAACATCGACAACAGCCTGCAAGAAGTGTCGACCAGCGTCACGTTGGCAAACTTCACCGGCAGCTTCAACTCGCCGCTGCACCTGGTCAACCGTGACTTCTGGAAGAGCCTGACCGACGAACAGCGCGGCATCTATCTGGACATCACGGCCCGTGCGACCGCCAAGATGCAGATCCTCTTCAACACCAACGACCAAAAAGCAATCGACATGGCCCGCGAAAAAGGCCTGAAGATTGTTGAGCCCGATGACTCGTTCAAAGCTGCCGTCAAGGCATGGGTCGACAATGGCGTTGGCGACATGAAGGGCGTTGCCAAAGCGACCTACGGCGTCGAAGACCCGGACAAGTTCTTTGCTGACTTCGACGTTTACGTGAAAAAGTGGGGCCCGCTGGTCCGTGGTATGGCTGATGTCAACGACGAAGACGCGCTGACCCAGCTGATCAAGGACAACATGTACAACGACATCGATCCGGCGACCTACTTCATGAACTGATCCGGTCGTCAGACCAAAATCAGGAAAGCCCCCGCAAGCGATTGCGGGGGCTTTTTCATACGATGCTACCCATAGGTTGGCATGGCCTTTTGGGATCCATCTGCACCGCTAGACTGCCCAGAGACATCGTGCGGAGGAGACGTGATGACGGGGGAAGTGACAGGCGTGCTGGCAGAATTTTCGGCCGGTTTGCGGTACGAGGATTTGCCAGACCATGTGGTGACCGAGGCAAAACGACTGATCCTTGATACCATTGGCTGCGGTTTGGGGGGGCATGCCGTCGAAAAGGGTCAGATGGCGGTCGCCTTTGCCGAACAGATGGGCGGGCGGGCCGAGGCGACCATTCTGGGACGGCGCGAAAAGGTGCCCGCGGCGCTTGCCGCCTTTGCCAATGGCGATCTGATGAATGCGCTGGATTGGAACGTTCTGATGCCACCCAGCCATGTTCCGCCCTATGCCATAGCCCCCGCGCTGGCCATGGCCGAGGCGCGCAAGGCGACCGGGCGCGATCTGATCCTTGCCAGCGTTCTGGCCATGGAGGTTTCGGGGCGCGTTGGCACCTCGCTTGGCGGGCTTCGGGCCACCCAAGGCGGCTTTCCCCGCAAGGTCTGGGGGATTTCGTCAAACCAGATCGGGGCGACGGCAGGGGCCGCGCGGGTCCTTGGCCTTGACCGTGACCGCATGGCCCATGCCCTTGGTCTGGCCGCCTATCACGCGCCACTGCCCACGCATGTGAAATACAACTACACCCAAGAGGTGGGCTATGCCAAATTCGCCCCGTCGGGGTGGATGGCCCAGGCCGGGGTGACCACGGCTGTGCTGGCGGAAATGGGCTATCGGGGCGACACCTCGTTCCTTGAGGGCGACAGCGGCTTTTGGGCGATGAATTCGGCCCCCTCATGGGACCCGGGCAAGATCACCAACGGTTTGGGCGACACATGGGTCTTTTTGAATGCGGCCTACAAGTTCTGGCCCACCTGCGGGTTCTATCAATCCCCGCTGGATACCTTTTCCGCCATGATCCACGAGTTTGACCTGAAACCCGAGGAAATCGACGAGGTGGTGTATCATATCGAGGAATTCGCCAGCATTCCGAAATATCTGACCACCGACCCCAAGGACCATATCGAAGCGGCGGCATCGGGCCCCTATGTGATGGCGGTGGCCGCGCATCGCATTCCGCGGGGGCCGGGCTGGCAGGCCAAGGACTTGCTGGATCATCCGGGCATTCGGGCCTTCATGCCCAAGGTGCGCCACCAGACCAACCCGAATTCCGAAATCCTGCGGCGGCTTGATGTCGAAGAGCGCGGCTTGCCCTATCTGTCGCACCGCCCTGCCCGCATCACGATCAAGGCCCGCGGGCAGATCTTTGACCGGTCGACCGATTTTGCGAACTGGCTGTCGATGGGGGTTCCCGATTATGCGCCAACAGATGCGGGGCTGGCCGAGAAATTCCGCCTGAATGCGGCCGACGTCCTTGATGCAGACAGAACCGAAGCCGCAATCGACACAGTGTCCAATCTGGAGACAGCTTCTGTTGCCGATCTGATGGCGGCCCTGTCGGGGTCTGCAACCTAAGCCCAAGGCCTTTGGCCCGGTGGGACACAAGAAACTGGGGCCGGGCTTTGATCGCCCGGCCCCGCGTTATTTTCAGATGCGGCCTTTGGCGCGTTCACTATCCAGCCAAACCACCAGACGGCGCATCCCTTCTTCGATGTCGACAGTCGGTTCCCAGCCCAAATCGGCCTTGGCCTTGGCGACCGAAACGCCCAGCTTGGTCACGACGGGGTTGGCCACCTTGGCCTGATCGACCTTGTATTCGGGCTTCAGATCCGAACCGCAGGCCTTGAGCAAGGCCCCGATCAACTGGTTGAACGAGGTGTCCACACCGCTGACAATGTTATAGGCCCCGTTGGCCGCGGCCTCCATCGCCATCAGGTTCGCGCGCGCAACATCACCGATATAGATAAAGTCGGTCACGTTGCTGCCATCGCCATCGATCACCGGCGGCAATCCGGCGCGAATGCGTTCCCATGCGTTGACAACGCGGGTGCCGTCAATCGCGCGCTTGTGCTGGTTTTCGCCGTAAAGGTTCGAATAGCGCAGCGCCGCATAGCCCAGCCCGTGCTGCTGGTGATAAAGCTGGCACAAACCCTCGCCCACGATTTTCGAACCCGAATACAGGGCAAGACCCGGCCCGACGCCATTCCAGTCAAACGGCGCGTCTTCGGTGCAGGGCTGTTCGTTGATCTTGCCGTAAACCCCCATCGACGAGCTGAAGATCAGCTTTTGCACGCCCATGACCCGGCAGGCTTCCAGAACGTTCTGGATGCCGCGAATGTTTACGTCCAACCCCATCCACGGATTGGCCAGCATCGGCCCGCCCAGAAAACCGGCGACGTTGAACACCCCGGCGGCACCCTTCATCGGGTCGAACAGTTCGTTGATGCGCAGCATGTCACCGCGGATAAAGGTGCACCGGCTGTCGGTCACCAGATCTTCGACTGCCGAGGCGCTGCCCAGCGACAGGTTGTCCATCAGAACAACTTCGCTTGCGCCAGCCGCCAAAAGCTGCCGACCGATGTTCGATCCCAGCAAGCTTGCGCCGCCGACGATCACGAATTTGTTTCCCTTGATTGCTGGCATTCATCTCTCCCTTTGTCGACATTCCGGTGCGCCGGTCGGTCTGCCTTTGGCGCGTCCAAATCAGATCACCCGACGGGGGCCGAAAGCACGGCGCACGCCGTCAGGTGACGCCCACGCACTTTCTGGTCCAATCGCCGAGATGGGCGCATGTTCTGGCCCAATCTGATCAAATACCCCTGCAAAACCAGTGGTTCCGGCGCCGCCTTCGGCAGACCCTATCCCACCCAAAGGATATTGCAGGGGTGCGCTTGGGTCAGCGCCGTGCCACGTTCGGTTTCGATACGGTCTCGGCTCTTTTTGCCGAGGGGAGGCATATGCGATGAATGACGTTACACCCGACAAACTGACCCCCGAACACGGCACCTATGTGGGCACCCGTCCGATCCGCCCCGATGGCGTGCCAAAGGTCACGGGCGCGGCCCGGTATGGTGCCGATTATGCGCCGCCCGGCATGCTGTGGGGCAAGATCCTCCGCTCGTCCCATCCCCATGCCCGTATCCTGTCGATCGACACGTCGAAAGCCCGCAGCCTGCCGGGTGTGCATGCGGTGATCACCGGGGCCGATTTCCCGGATTTCGCCGATGAATACAAAGGGTTGGAGCGGCTTCAGAAGAACCTGCACCATGATGTGCGCAACGTCATGGCCAAGGAAAAGGTCTATTACCACGGCCAGCCGGTTGCCGCTGTCGCCGCGCGGGATGAGGCGACGGCCAAGGCTGCCTTGGCTCTGATCTCCGTCGAATATGCCCCGCTTCCCTTTGTCATCACCATTGACGAAGCAATCGCCCCCGGTGCGCCGCTGGTCCATGAAAATATGACCACCCGCAACGTCGAGCCGCCGACTCCGTCGAACATCACCCGCCGCTGGACGGCCAGCATGGGCGATCTTGCGGCAGGTCTGGCCGAAGCCGACGAAGTGGTCGAGCTGAACTTTGACTCCGTGCCCGTGCATCAGGGCTATATCGAACCCCATGCCTGTGTGGCCGAATATAATGGCGACGGCACCGCCAACCTTTGGGTTTCCAGCCAAGGCCATTTCCAGATGCGCGACCTGACGGCGGCGCTGACGGGCATCTCCAATGGCGATATCAAGGCGATCCCGGCGGAAATCGGCGGGGGATTTGGCGGCAAGACCAAGGTTTACCTTGAACCGGTCGCCATGATCTTGTCGAAACATGCGGGCCTGCCCGTCAAGATGACCATGACCCGCGAAGAGGTGTTCCGCGCCTCGGGCCCGGCGTCGGATTCCAAGATGCGCGTCCGCATGGGGGCGAAAAAGGACGGCACCCTGACCGCCGCCGAGATCGAGTTGTATTACAATTCGGGCGCGTTCCCGTCGTCGCCCTTTATCAACGGCGTTCTGTGTGCCTTTGGTCATTACAACATTCCCCATCAGCATGGGGTGGCGAATGACGTGGTGTCAAACCGCGCCATGACGGCCGCCTATCGCGCGCCCGGATCGACACAGGCCTGCTTTGCGGTTGAAGGGGTGATGGATGTTCTGGCCAAAAAACTGGGCATGGACCCGATTGATTTCCGCCTGAAAAACGCGATCCGCCCGGGTCAGGCGCAGATCGGCGACCGCAAGATGTCGCACGAGGGTTTTGCCGAGATCCTGACCGCGCTCAAGGCGCATCCCGATTACACCAAACCGCTGGGCCCCAATCAGGGGCGGGGCGTCGCGGCAGGCTATTGGCACAACATGTCGGGCCATTCGGGCGCAACCTGTCTGGTCAACGTTGACGGGGTGGTCACGATCGCGTCCTCTTCGCCCGATATCGGCGGATCGCGGGCATCGATGGCAATGATGGCCGCCGATACCTTTGGCATCCCCTATGAGCAGATCCGCTCGGAAATCCACGATACGGCGTCGGTTCCGTTTGGCGATGTGACCGGCGGCAGCCGCGTGACCTTTGCCACCGGCAAGGCCATCGTGGGGGCGTGCACCGACGTCATCGACCAGCTGAAATCCCGCGCCGCCCAGATCTGGGGTGTGGATGTCGAGGGCGTGATCTGGCGCGATGGCGCGGCCCATCCCTCATCGTCGAACGTGGGCGACTTCACGCCGCTGACTCTGACCGAGCTGGCCCAGAACGCGCAGGCGACGGGCGGCCATTTTGGCGCCTCGCACGGCAAGACGATGTCCGGCCACGCGCCCGGCCTGTCGGCCATGTTCTGCGATGTCGAGGTTGACCCGGAAACCGGCGCCGTCACCGTGTTGAACATGGTGTCCTGTCAGGATGCCGGTCGTGCCATCCATCCCAGCTATGTCGAAGGGCAGATGCAGGGCGCGATGACCCAAGGCATCGGCTGGGCGCTGAACGAAGGTTATGTCTATGGCAAGGACGGCATCCTTCAGAATGCCAACTGGCTTGACTATCGGATGCCGGTGGCCTCGGACCTGCCGATGCTGAAGCCCTTGATCGTCGAGGTTCCGAACCCCCACCACCCCTTTGGGGTCAAGGGTGTGGCCGAGGCATCGATGGTTTCGGCGCTTGGCTGCGTTGCCAATGCCGTTTCCAATGCGACCAAGCGCCGGATGACCCAGCTTCCGATGAACCCGGAAACGGTTCTGAACGCCCTCGACACGCGGCCAGAAGAACTCTGACGGCATCGCACCGTTCTGATTTGGCAGGGAGCGTGCGTCTCTCTGCCGAAACAACCGTTACACAAGGATTGCACAATGCGCGGCGTGGTTTTTACCGGCAACCGTACCCTCGAGATCATGAATTTTCCGGACCCGACGCCCGGCCCCGGTCAGGTCGTCATCCGGATGAAGGCCAGCGGCATGTGCGGAAGCGATTTGCACTATTACCGCGCCCCTGATCCGAATGCGCTGGTTGCGCAGATGGGGATGATGAGCTTTGAGGCCCGCGGGATGGACCCAAAGACCCCGGTCATCGCGGGCCACGAACCCTGCGGCATCATCGAGGCCATCGGGCCGGGCGTGAACCCCGCCCAGTTCAAGGTTGGCGACCGAGTGATCGTGTTCCATTACGAGGGCTGCGGCGTCTGTGACGACTGCCGGACCGGCTGGACCCAAGCCTGCGGCCACGGCATGGCCCCCCATGGCGCGGTGAAAAACGGCGGCCATGCCGATTTTCAGGTGGTGCCCGCCGACCGTCTGGTTCTGATGCCCGAGGAGGTTTCGTTTGAAACCGGTGCCGCCATTGCCTGCGGGACGGGCACGGCCTATGGGGCGCTGGTGCGGATGAACACCTCGGCCCGCGACACGATTGCGATCTTCGGTCTGGGCCCGGTCGGGCTGTCGGCGGTGCAATTGGCGGCGGCGATGGGCTGCGAAGTGTTCGCCGTTGATATCGACGAGGCCCGCGTGCAAAAGGCGAAAGAATTCGGCGCCGCGCATGTCATCAACGGATCGACCCACGATCCCGTGGAAGAGATCAAGAAACTGACCCGTGGCCGCGGTGTGAATTGCGCGATGGAATGCGCCGGGGGCAATGTCGCCAAACAACAGGCCGTGCGCTGCACCGCAACTTGGGGCCGGATCGCACTGGTTGCCGTTGGCGGGCAGTTGGATGGCATCGTCAGCTGGAACGACATGATCGCGAAACAGCGCACCCTGATCGGGTCGTGGACCTTTTCGATCACCGGGATGAAGGATTGCACCTATTTCATCGCCGATCACGGGATCAACGTCGATGCGATCTTTTCGGACCGCTGGAATTTGAACGACGCCGATCAGGCCTACAAGATGTTTGACAAACAGGCGGGCGGCAAGGGCGTGTTCGTGTTCTAAGGCCTTGATAAGACCGGGCAGGTCCGGGGCGTTTGGTCCCCGGGCCTTCCCTCACTGAAATTGCGGGGGAATAGGTTGGAACCGTTTGAGCTGTTCGCCATTCGATATGCCGTCAATGGCCCCCGCACCCATGCGCAGAACCACACGGGCGGCGATCCGCATCTGGCGGACAGCGACCTTGATTTCTATGTCTGGGTGGCCAAACGGTCAGACCGCGCCTTTTTGATCGACACCGGCTCCGGGGCCGAGGCGGCGGCCCGGCGCAAAGACCGGATGTTGCGCGCCCCCGCCGATGCCATCGCCCTGTTGGGGTTGGACCCCGCGCGGGTCGAAGATGTCATACTGACCCACATTCATTACGACCATGCCGGATCGTTGGAGCGGTACAAGACGGCCCGGTTTCACCTGCAAGACACCGAGATGTCCTATGCAACGGGCCGCTGCATGTGCGCCCCGCAACTTCGGCGCGGCTATGAGGTGGAGGACATCGTTCATCTGGTGCGCTGCGTGCATCAAAGCCGGGTGACCTTTCACAACGGCACGCAAGAGATCGTGCCGGGGCTGTCGGTCCATCATGTCGGCGGGCATTCGGGCGGATTGCAGGTTGTGCGGGTCTGGACGAAACGGGGCTGGGTCGTTCTGGCCTCGGACGCCGCGCATCTGGGGCGCAATCTGAAAGAGATGACGCTGTTCCCTTCGGTCTATCGCGCGGATGAGATGTTCGAGGGCTATCGCACCGTGCTTGGGCTGGCCGAGGGGGACCTTGACCGGATCATCCCCGGCCATGATCCACGGGTGATGGATCAGTACCCCGCCCCCGCGCCCGAGCTTGCGGGCATCGTGGCGCGGCTGGATGTTGCGCCGCGCCCGATTGGCTGATCTGCCCCGCCCTACAGATCGGCCAGAATGACCGTGGCATCCGGCAAGTCGTGCAACCCCTCTGCCATGGTTTCGACACGCG
>JALQUQ010000075.1 GCA_023263735.1 Paracoccaceae bacterium
GCCTCCCCCGGCGCTGTTTGGATCAAGGCCGCAGCCGCATCAGGCGCGGCGGACGGGTCGTCGCCGGGCGTCGCGCGCCACAGCCCCATCCAGCCCAACATCTGCATGCCCATCGCCACTTGCGCCTGCATCACGATCATCGACGTCTTGATCGAAAGCTGAAGCCAGTCGCGCACCGAGGCCTGACCATAGGGCATCATGCTAAAGCCCGCCCATGATCTTTTGATTGAAGCCATAGACGACCCGCCCACCCGACAAGGGCACCAGCCGCACCTCGCGGCTTTGACCGGGTTCGAAACGAACGGCGGTGCCCGCCGGAATATCCAGCCGCTGGCCCCGCGCCGCATCGCGGTCAAACGACAGACCTTCGTTCGTTTCGGCAAAGTGGTAATGACTGCCCACCTGAACCGGCCGGTCGCCGGTATTGGCCACCATCAGCACCGTGACCGGGGCCGCCGGGTTCAGCGTCAGCTCCCCCTCGGCCGGGATGATTTCTCCGGGGATCATATGCGCCTCCTCCTCAGGCCAGGGCAAGCGCGACGCCCGCACCGGCAGACAGGGCGCCCATCGCGCGAACGACGCCGGGCGTCAGGACCCGGGACAGACCCAGCCCCGCCAGATGAAGCGCGGCGGTCGAGAAGACGAAGCCCATGGCATAAAGGGCAAAACCTTGGGCCGGGGCTTCACTTCCGTGCGCCCAGCCATGGGCAAGCCCGAACAGAGCAACCATCGCGACCGACAGCGGCAGCGCCGGACGCAGCGCAAGCGCGACCATGGAGCCAAGAACGACAAGCGAGGCAAGGATCATCGGTTCCATCACTGTAAAACCCGGCAGCAAGGGGGCCAAAACGCCACCGGCAACCAGCGCGGAAACAAAGCCCAGCGGCACCATCCAGACCGCCCGTCCGCCAAGGTTTGCCGCCAGCAGACCGACGGCCAGCATGGCAATGACATGGTCGGCGCCGGACAAGGGATGAACAAGGCCCGAAACAACACCGCCGTGATCAGAAAGACCATGGGCAAGGGACGTGGCCGGGGTCAGAACGGCAGCCAAGGTTAGCACTTTCTTCACGATCGGCTCCTATCGAATGGGATGGTGAACGGTGACCAGTTTGGTCCCGTCGGGAAAGGTCGCTTCGACCTGAACGGAGTGGATCATCTCGGCGATGCCCTCCATACATTGGTCGCGGGTGATGACGGTGGCGCCCGCCTCCATCAGATCGGCCACGCTGCGGCCATCGCGGGCCCCTTCGACGACGTAATCTGTGATCAAGGCAATCGCTTCGGGGTGGTTCAGCTTGACGCCTCGGGCCAGCCGGTTGCGGGCGACCATGGCGGCAAGGCTGACCAGCAGCTTGTCCTTTTCGCGGGGGGTCAGGTTCATGAAAACTCCTTCACATCTGCCAGACGCGCGGCAGGGGTCGGCCCCGCCGCACCACGGCCAAGGCTTTGACGATTTGGCGGCGCAGGGGCCAACTGTCGGCGGCATGCGCCCGCAGGATCAGCCGACCGGGCAAGGCCGAGGCGGCGGCGGTCACGCCCGGCTCATCCAACACCCGGCGCAGGGGCGTCAAAAGATCGGGCGCGTCATCGCAAATCAGGGCCAAGGTCGAAAAAGCCCTGACCCCGTTCAGCCCGGCGGGGCCGGTGGTCAAGGCGCGATCGGTCAACAACACGGGCTCGACCCAAAGCGGGGCGCCATCGCGCGTCACTTCGCGCCAATCGCGCAGGAAAATCTCTTGCACCACCTCGCCCATCGCGGCGCGGCCCAGAACAACGGTTTCCAGGATCAGCCCACCCGCATCGCCGTGCAGCGCCAGACGAGTCTTGCGGTTCATCGCCGAGCGGTCAAACAGGATGGTCTCTTGCGGCAACCAATCCAGCCAGCCGCCCCGACCAACGGTCAGATCCACCCGAACCTGTGCCGGGCCTTGGGTGCTTTTATAGGCGCGTTCGGCGGTTTGTGTGGTCGCGGTGACACTGAGCCCCGCGCCAACCGACGCGGCATAAGACAGATGATCGCCCCCCGTCAGCCCGCCCGAGGTGTTCAGAAACACCGCCTCGGCGGCGCCGCCGATGTTGGGCAGGATGACCTTGGCCGATCCTTGCTGGCGCAGGCCCGTCAGGCGAAATCCGCTTGGGGCGGCCGCCAAAGCGACCGACGCCTCACCCCGACTGCGTTGCAGGCGAAGTGGCGGTTCGGCCGTGATTTCGACGGATTGATACATGAAGCCTCGCCCATACCTGCAAACCGCAGGCTGGTCCCAAGCGTAATCCCGCCCCGGCGCGCTTCAACGGGCAGCGGGCGATTTGCCCGGCACCCAGTCCAGAACGCATATTTTTTAATCAAATTTGGCCATCTTCGATGAACATTCGGGCGAACTGGCAACGGCTTTCATGCCCCGCCCGGTTTTTGAGCGGATTGCGCCGTTGAAATCGATGAATCGGGCGGTCAGTTCACGGCAAAGCTGCGGATGGTGGCCAAGGCACCGTCCAAGGCCTTGCCTTCGGCATCTTGCAGGGCGGCTTCGCGCAGACGCCGCGCCCAATCGGCGGCATCCTCTCGCCCCTCGACCAAATCGATCCCAGCCATGACCCGGTCAAATTTCGACTGCCCCCGCGCATGGGTGTCGGAATAGCCCTTGATCAAGCGGCGGCAGCGCAGGATTTCAACACCCAAAGCGGGGTTGCGCCCATGGGCCTTGATCGCCCGGTCGAGCCATGCTTGCCAATGCGCCACCTCGATCGCATGGCGCAGGCTGCGGCGACGGCGGGGCCGAAGCCCGGCCAAGACATAAAGCATCATGAAATCGCGCAGACGGTCAGACCGGAGCCGACGCCCCTTGTTGATCCAGCGATCCAGCCGCACCATCCATTTCGGGCTGTTCATCACTTTTTGGCCCAAGGATTTCGGCAATTGGCCCACGATCTCTTCGGCGCGGGGATGCAGGAATTCGGTCACCTGAAGGATTTGGTCAGACCCGACGCCCATTTCCCCCGTGATATGCCCCCAGCGGCCCGAACGTGTTTTCAGATCGGCCACCCGGATCAAATCGTCGTAAACCATTGCGTTCGCAAGATATTTCGCCAGCTCGGCAGTGAATAGGAACGGGGCTGTATCCCGTTTGGCCTGCGCAAGCAGGGTGTCCAGATACTCGGCCCCATAGGCGATGTCCTGAAAATCGACCACCTTTTTCAAACCGGCCATGGCGATGTCTTGGGCCGGGGCGGGCAGGTCTTGGACCCGTGCGGCCAAGGCCGTCCATGCGGCCATCAACCGGGCGGGCACGCAAAGATCGGGGGCAAGGGCGGGCGCAGGCGTCGATGGGGCAACCGGGGCCGCCCCCTGTTGTGCTGCGGCAAATCCGGCCTCGAACGCGCGAAGCGAGCGATCAATCCCCTTGCCCCCGGCGCGGATGACGGCTGCGAAATCCTCTTTGGCAAAGGGCAAACTGCCAGAGGCGGCCAAGGCCCCGAACAGGCTGGCCGATATGACCGAGCCCTGTTCTTGGGCGACAGCTTCGAAATCGGCGGCAACCAAAAGGCGGGCCTGATCGGTGATCGCAGACATCACCTCATCGCGCGAGGTGATGCCATCCCCCGGCACGATCTTTTCCGACACCGCCAAGACACGGTGGGTTGACGCGATCAGCGTGGTTCGGTCGGGCGTGACAAAGCCGCGCAAGACCGCCCGCCCCGCCTCGGCCAGTTCGGCCGCGATCAGGATATCCACATCCCCCGCGGCGGGCATCAGACCAAACACCGGGTTTCCGCTGCTGGCTGGGCACATCTCGATATAATAGACCGTGGCCCCGGTGCGCTGTGCCACCCCCGCCACGCTGGTGCCCTGCACCCGCCAGCCGGCGGCGCGGGCCATATCTTCGATCCAAGACATCAGAACGCCGCCGCCCTGCCCGCCCACGGCCAGCACCGCCAGACGGATCAGCCCGTCCAGTGTCTGCGTCCCCTCGCCCAAACGCGGTACGATTGTCATGCGCCCACCTCGACCCTTTTGGCCCGCCGCCGGTCTTGCAGCCACGAAATCACCCGCTTGCGCAGGCCCGCCAGCCGCCTTTCCCACCGATGGGGGTTATGCACCACGTCGGCACGGTAAAAACTGGGGCACAGAATGGCCGCATCGGCCACCTCGCCACAATTGCCGCAGCCCACACAATTCTGATCGATATGGGCGACCGGATCGTCGCGCAGCGGGTCTTTCGTCACCTTGAGAGACAGCGACGGGCACCCCGACAACCGCATGCAGGCGTGATCGCCGGTGCAGATCGCCTCATCCACCCCAAAGCGCGGGGCAGCGACTCGGCGCCCCTCGCGGATCGCCTGTTGACGCAAGGGTTTTTCCCGGCGCTGCTTGTTCAGCATACATTCCGAACTGGCGATCACCACCTTTGGCCCCTTGGCATCCGTGGTCAGCGCCTCGGTCAACACCCGTTTCAGGCGCGGCACGTCATAGGTGCGGTCCACCTCGGCCACCCAGTTGACCCCCACCCCTTTCATCGCCTGCGCAATCGGGTGTTTGGTCCGCCGCGAGGGGTTATCGGCCCGGCTTGACAACACATCCTGCCCGCCGGTTGCGGCCGTGTAAAAGTTGTCCACCACAACGACCACGCCGTCCGATTTGTTGTAGACCGCATTGGTCATCGACGACGACAGGCCCGAATGCCAGAACCCGCCATCCCCGATGATGGAAATCGGGCGCTTCTCTCCCCCGCCGTCAAAGGCCCCGTTCGACGCGGGCCCCAAGCCGAAACCCATGGTTGCCCCTCCAATGCCAAACGGAGGAAGCGTGCCAAACAGGTGGCACCCGATATCGGCCGCCACATGATGCGGGCCAAGATCCTCTTGCACCAGTTTCATCGCCGCAAAGATCGGACGTTCGGGGCAGCCCACGCAAAACCCGGGCGGGCGGATCGGCACCGATTTCGCCAGATCGGGGGGAACCGGACGATCCTGGTTCGGGGCGCGAATGCGGTCGGGCAAAAGCTCGGGCGCGGCGCGGCGCAAAAAGCCTTCGATCGCCTCCAGCATGACCGCGCCGGTATATTCGCCCGCCATCGGGAAAATATCCTTGCCATGCAGCGCGACCGAGGCCCCGGCCCGATACAGGATGGTGGACAGACCCTGTTCCAGAAACTCGGGTTGCCCCTCCTCCACCACCAAAAGCGCCGATTTGCCCGCCGCAAACCCCAAGACCTGATCGGGCAGCAGCGGATAGGCCACGTTCAGGCAGTAGATGGGCACCTGCGTGTTGCCCACCAGATCGCACAGCCCCAGCCGTTGCAGCGCCCGCACCACCCCGTTGTAATGCCCACCCAGACAGATGATGCCAACGGGCCCGTCGGCCCCGAACACCTCGTTCAAACCATTCTCGCGGATGAATTTTTCGGCGGCCGGGCGGCGGTGTTCCACCTTTTCCTTTTCCTGAACATAAGACATCGGCGGCAAGACGACGCGCGTCATATCGGCCTTTGGGTTCGACAAGGCCGCGCGCACCGTCAGCGGCGGGGCCATGTTGTCTTGGGTGGCGAAACTGCCCGTCACATGACACGACCTGATGCGCAGGGTCATCATCACCGGGGTGTTCGAGGCTTCGGACAGATGAAACGCATCGCCCACCGCCTTGACCATCGATTCCAGATTGGGCCGTGGGTCAAGCATCCAGAATTGTGATTTCAGGGCAAAGGCATAGGAACGTTCCTGCATGATCGAGGAACCTTCGCCATAATCCTCGCCCATGATGATCAGGGCCCCGCCCCGCACCCCGGCCGAGGACAGATTGGCCAGCGCATCCGAGGCCACATTGACCCCAACCGGCCCCTTGAAGGTGACGGCCCCCCGAATGGGGTAATTCACGCTGGCCGACAGCATCGCCGCCGCAGCGGCCTCATTCGCGTTGGATTCAAACCGCACGCCCAATTCGGCCAGCAAGTCCTGCGCATCGGCCAGAACATCCATCAGATGGCTGACGGGCGCCCCCTGATACCCCCCCACATAGCCCACGCCATTTTCCAACAGGGCTTTGGTGATGGCCAAAATCCCCTCACCCGTAAAGGTGTCGCCCGCGCCTTTGCGCAAATGGGCGACTTCGGCGGTAAAGCTGCGTTCGGCCACGGCAGGCTCCTCCCTTGGATGCAAGACCCATTTGGAATGCTACGCTCAGATAGGCCGGGTTGGCAAATCAAGCCTTTGATGACGCGCCCCTTATCGCGCCAAGGTCGAAACTGAAGGTTCTGCCCCGCGCGACAGATCAGGGCGATAGCCCAAGGCCTCGGACGCCTCGCGCGAAACCCGTTTCAACAGGGCTACAGTGTCGGCCTTTTTCGCCTCATCAAAGCGGAACAGCGGAAAGGCGATCGACATCGCCGCAATGGTCCGCCCCAGATGATCAAAGATCGGGGCCGCCATGCAACGCACCCCGGCCTCGCTCTCTTCGATTTCTTCGGCATAGCCGCGCACCCGGCTTGCCACCAGATCGGCATAGAACACCTCACGATCCAGAATGGTTCGGGGGGCGATCTTGGTCAGCACCAGCCGCGCCAGACGTTGGCGGATTTCATCATCGGGGCGCCATGCCAAAAGCGCCTTGCCCAACGAGGTTGAATGCAGCGGATTGCGCAGGCCAAGGGTCGATTTCATCGCAAGCGCATGGTGGCTGTCATATTTGTGGATATAGACCACGCGCTGATCGCGTTCGTCCAAGATCCCCAGATTGATCGACTCTCCGGTGGCGCGCGACAATTGGTTCATCGCCAGATCGGCCACCCGCATCAACGCACGCTGTTCATCAAGCGATCTTGCCCCCAGCGAAAACAGCTTGAGCGTCAGGCCATATTTTTCGGTTTCCGGGTCCTGAACCACATAGCCCATGTCGATCATCGTCTGAAGCAACCGATGCGCCGTCGCCTTGGATGTCATGGCCCGTTGCGCAAGTTCGGACAGGCCCGATTGGTGGTTTTCAACCAGCGCCTCCAACACCCCAAAGACCTTGAGCACGGCGGCGACATTTTCGGTTTTCTGGCCAGAATCGGACATCAGATCGCTTTCGAAAATTTATGAAACCGCATTTTGTTTTTTTGAACTTTTCCTGTCAAGCCGTAAGAAACTTTACACAAGCACATGCAATGTAAAGATTATTTTTTCTGGACAGCTAGCATATTAGTGTTGAAACTTAAGAGGACTCGTGGTTGCATCTTGGGGGCGACGAGGGTTCGAGCATCGCACCCCGGTGCTTGGGCCAAGGGTCGCTCGGCCCTTGCGGTTCGGTCAAATTGAGGGAGAGGTGCGGGCAGATGGATCCGCTGTTACGGCAAAAAGATCACTTCATCTCACGCGCTGAGGTTTGCACCCTCATCGACCGGCTGACGAACAATCTGATCAACATCAAGGATGAAACCGGCGAATTTCTGCTGCGTCTGGAAGATGGCCGCGTCATCGACACCAAGGGCTGGGCCGGTTGGGAATGGACCCATGGCATCGGCCTTTATGGTCTGCTGAAATACTGGCAACTGACCGGAAATCCGGCGGCGATGGACATCATTCGCGGCTGGTTTCGCGACCGTCTGGCCGAGGGGACGCCGACCAAGAACATCAACACCGTCGCCCCGTTCCTGACGCTGGCGCATTTGCACGAAATCGCGCCTGACCCGACGTGGGTTCCCTTGCTGGACACATGGGCCGAATGGGTCATGCACGAAATGCCCAAGACCGAAAAGGGCGGGCTTCAGCACATCGTCTACAACAGCGTGAACCACCAGCAGATGTGGGATGACACGCTGATGATGTCGGTTCTGCCGCTGGCCAAGATCGGCCTTGTGCTGAACCGGCCCGAATATGTCGAGGAAGCCAAGTATCAATTCCTGATCCACGCCCAATATCTGATGGATACGGACACCGGCCTTTGGTTCCACGGCTGGACCTTTGACGGAACCCATAATTTTGCCAAGGCCCGTTGGGCGCGGGGCAATGTCTGGGTCACCATCGCGATTCCGGAATTCATCGAAATGCTGGATTTGCCGCCCGGCGATCCTCTGCGGCGCCATCTGATCGCCATTCTGGAACGTCAGGCCGAAGCCTTGGCCAAAACGCAGGATGAAAGCGGGCTGTGGCACACGCTGATCGATGATCCGAACAGCTATCTTGAGGCCTCGGCGACTGCCGGTTTCGCCTATGGTCTGATGAAGGGGGCGCGCAAACGCTATCTGGATCGCAGCTATCTGGCAGTGGCCGAGCGGGCGATGAAGGCGGTGGTGGCGAACATCTCGGCCAATGGCGAATTGCAGCAGGTGTCGTTCGGAACGCCCATCTTTGGCGATCTGGACGGCTATCGCAACATTCCCCGCACCTCGATGCCCTATGGTCAGGCCATGGCGATGTTCTGTCTGACCGAACTCTTGCGCAGCCATATCTGACCCGACGTTTCACCCAAGAAGCCGGCAACCGGCCATCCCAATCATTGTCGACATCCGGCGGGAGGGCCGGACCAACGGAGGAAAACCATGACGACGAACAGACGCCAATTCCTTGGCACCATGGGGGCCGCGGCCGCCGCCGCGATGGCCGGTTTGCCCGCTTGGGCACAGGCCCGCTCGATCCGCCATTTCTGGTGGGGCAACCCCGAACGCGACAAGCGCACCTTTGCCGTGATCGACGTGTTCCAGAAAAACCACGCCGATATCGCCGTTTCGGGCGAAACCATCGGCTGGGGCGATTACTGGACCAAGATGGCCACCCAGACCGCCGGCGGCAACATGGCCGATCTGGTGCAGATGGATTACCGCTATCTGTTTGAATATGTGCACCGCGGCGCGCTGCAGTCGCTGGATGACCACATCGGCAAAGGGCTTGACCTGTCGAACTTTGACAAGAACGCGCTTCAGGGCGGCGTCGTCGATGGCAAGCTTTACGCGCTGAACATCGGCTCCAACAGCCAGATCACCGCCTATAACAAGCGCATGTTCCAAGAGGCCGGTATCGAGGTCGATCCGATCAACTGGACCTGGGAAGATTTCGGCGCGGTGCTGGAGAAAGTCACCTCGCATTACGGCGGCGCGGTCAAAGGCTCGGACGACCTGTCGCTGACCTTGGAAGTGTTCGAAGCCTATGCCCGCCAGAACGGCCATGAATTCTTTGACGCCGACGGCAATGTTCAGGCCACCGCCGATGACGTGGCGGGGTACTGGAACATGTGGAAGGAATGGCGTGACGCGGGTGTGGTTTCCCCGAAAGAGCGCACCGTCATTCTGGACGCCAAGATGCAGGATGCGGGCACCGTCAAGGGCGATGCGGCGATGACCACCCATTGGTCGAACCAGATGGTCGCGCTTCAGGCCCTGATGACCGATGAAATCGGCGCAGGCATGATCCCGCACAAGGCTGGCGGCCAGCCCGGCCAGTTCATCAAGCCGTCGATGTTCATGTCGCTGACCCGCGATGCCAAAGATGTCGAGGCCGCGATTGCCTATATGAACGACTGGATCAACGAACCCGAGACCTACACCATTCTGGGTCTGGAACGCGGCATCCCGGCCAATGCGAATGTCCGCGCCGCACTGGCCCCGGCCTTTACCCCGATCGAAAAGGCCGGTGTGGATTTCTTCAACGCCATTCAGGACAAGGTGGCCCCGCTGCCGCTGCCCGCTCCGAAAGGCGCAGGCGAAGTTCGCGACGCCTTCATGCGTGTGGGCACCGATGTGGTTCTGGGCAATGTCGAAGTGGCCGAGGCCGCCGGCGCCTTTATCCAAGAAGCGCAAGACATCGTTGATCGCGCCCGCTAAGGCCCGGTCATCCTCCCGTGCCCGGCCCCTTTGGTCATCCATTGGGGCCGGTGCATTCCGGAGCCACCTTCCACACAGGGTTTTCGGCCGATGAAAAAGTTCTTCACCCGAAACGCACCCGGCTACATCTTTTTGACGCCGTGGTTTCTTGGGTTCTTCCTTTTGGCCATCGGGCCGATCCTTGCCTCGTTGTATTTGTCCTTCACCAAATACGACATGGTCAGCGATCCGCAGTGGGTCGGGCTTAAGAACTATGACTATATGTTCAACCGCGACCGAAGGTTCTGGAAGGCGCTGACGGTCACCTTCAGCTATGTCGCGATGGCCGTGCCCGCGCGTCTGGCCATGGCCTTGGCGGTGGCGATGCTTCTGGACAAGGGGTTGCGCACCATCGGTCTTTACCGCGCGATCTTTTACCTGCCGTCGCTGCTCGGGGCATCGATTGCCATCGCGATCCTGTGGCAACAATTGTTCGAGGTGAACGGTGTCGTCAACCGCCTGCTGGCCATGGTGGGCATTGACGGCCCGGCGTGGATTTCCGACCCAAAAACCTCGCTTTATACCCTTGTCGTCTTGGCGATGTGGCAGTTCGGCTCGCCCATGCTGATCTTTCTGGCCGGTCTGCGTGGCATCCCGA
>JALQUQ010000076.1 GCA_023263735.1 Paracoccaceae bacterium
CAATGCCCTCGGCACAGCCGAGATCGTTCGCGTGGACTGAACCTGAGGGGGAAAGGGGAAGTCACGCGTCAGGCAGCGTTTCTGCAACAACGCCCCCCGATAACTGGCCCGCCTATGGATCGGTCAGGCCCGGCAGGGCGGCGTCGCGCATCCTCTCAAGGATCGCATCCGCCGCCCAACGAGAGAGATGCTGCTCCCAATCCCTTACCGTACCAGCGCGAAAGAAGGTTTCTGGATTGAAGTGAAAGCTCTGTGGGTTTTGTGAAATATCGGCTTTCATCCGGTCGAATTCTGTCGCAGCGACGATTGCCGCCACCTCGCAATCATCCAGCACAAAATCGGGCAGCAGAAATGCGGTGATCTTGCGCACCATTTGGGCCTTTTGCTGCACCAGATCCTCGTAGCTGATCGTCAACACCTGAAACGGATCGCCAAGGGGTGGACCGCCCGCGCTCCAGTCACGGACATGAGTGAAATAATCTCCGAAGTAGAGATCGCCACCCAGAAAAAGCTCGACGTAGGCATCCAACGATAGGTGGTGAGGAAAATCGAGAAGGGGGTGATTTCGGTAAAAGAAATATTGCGAGACCGCCACCGCCCTTGGGTCGCGCGTGACCACGATAAACCGCGCCCCGGCATGAACGGATTGAAACGGCATATGCTCGATCCGGGTGTGGGTGTACCACAGACGGGCTTGGCCTGATGTGCGCTCTAGATGATGATGAAAATGATCCATCCCGTGCTGAGAGGCCATGACCTCAGGCCAAGGCACGGTGCCGTGGCCGATATCGCCGCTGCGATAAATGCAATCGGGGATGTCGCGCTGCGCGTGCCGCAGGATTTCCACCAGAAAGCGTTTGGTCAGATGCGTGCCGACTTTCTGATGCGTGCAGATAAAAACATCATTGGCTGCGGCTGCCCAAGTTTTCTCTAGCCGTTCGATGATGTCTAGATCCATAAAGGGCGGGTACATCACGCCACGGTGGCGGGTGTGCAGCATCCCCCCCGATGGCAGGTGTCGAAGCGGCGGAAAGGTCTTTAGCTTGGGGGCCATGGTCACAGCACTTTGCAAAGCGCCAGACCATCCCCCATGGACACGAAGGTGGTTTCCAGACGGCGATCCTCACGCAGGATGAGGTTCAAGTCTCGCAGGTGAATTGCCGACGGATCGGTGGTATCCGGGTCAATGACCCGCCCCTTCCAAAGGATATTGTCAAAGACAATGAGCCCACCCGGTTTCATCAGGGGTACGACGCGCTGATGATAAGCCTGATAATGTTCGTTCAGCGCGTCCACATAGGCAATATCATAGGTCGGGGCGATCGGCAGCCGGTCAAGCGCAGTAATGCCATCCTCGATCACCAGATTGACCCGGTTGTCCATACCCGCATTCGCCCAAGCCTGTCGCGCGACGGCCGTATATTCGCTGGAAATATCGATGGCATCCAGCCGGCCCTCTGTCCCCATGCCTTCGAGCAGGGCAAGCGAGGACGAGCCGGTGAAAACCCCCACTTCAAGCGCCCGTCTGGCCTGCATCTGGCTGGCCGTCCAGCGCAGAAACCGGCAGACCTCGATGGCCGAAACCTTGGTTGCCACCGGACCAAACAGCCGAAACGTCTCATGACGCACGGCATCAAGTCCGATGATCGGCGTATTGATGACGTGGTCCAGATATTCGGCGATCTCACGGGCGGGCTCCTTGTACGCAAGGGCAAGGCGCGTTGCATCGGGGGCGGGCGTCGCACCCCGTTCTTGTGGCAGCGCCGACGCGGATGGGGCCACGCGCGGGGCCGATGCGTTGCCAGGGGCGTCGGGCATGCGGCTAGGATCGGCGGCCCGAACATCCGCACGGCGCTCCATCGCCTCATAGAGCTTTGAGAGCCGAGGATAGCCGTTGACATCGATCCCCATCCGCGCCGCCCCCACCAATTGCGCAAAGATGAAGAGATCGGCCAGTGTCATCCTGTCGCCCAAGGCGAAAGGCCCGGCGCGGGCGGCAAGGCGGCGGTCAAGGCTTTCGAGAGCATCGGCCAAGGTTTCGCGGACAAAGCGGTTCACCCCCTCGACCACCGTTTCTGGGTTGTCGGGAAGACAGGCGATCAGCTTGCGGCGGATGCCCCCGGGCAAAAGGAAGGGCTGGATGAAACTCGACACCCGCTCGGCAAGGGCGATGGCTTCGGCCTTTTCGAACGGATCTTCGGGAAAGAGCGAGGCCTTCCCCTCGGGGCGCAGGGCATCGAGATAGGTGAGGATCGCCATGGATTGCGTCAGCACGCGCCCGTCTTGTTGCAGCACGGGCACCTGCCCCTCGGGGGCAAGCGCGCGAAACGCCGGCTGATCCTGTTCCCGCCTGTCAAGATTAACCGGGCAATAGTCAAAGGGAATGCCCAGAACCGAAAGCGCCAATGTGACGCGGTGCGTGCAGGTCGAGCGCCAGCATCCGAAGAGTTTTACGGCCGCATGCAAATCGGTTGCCATGTTCCCCCCATCGCTTTGAAAGAAGGCCAGTAGGATATGATCTTTTTTACGAGGCAAGAAAAATATGAATATCTAATGGTTTTGAAATATATCAAAAGATTTAACCGCTTACGTTGACGCTCCAGTTTTTCTCATGGTCAATGGAATTTGGATGTGCACATTCAATCCAAAGTGGGGCGCTGGTCTTTAAAAGATGGCGTCTGGTGAATAACAGGGTCCGGCCGGGGTGGTGTTGGAGGAGGTCTGCAAAGATCGGCTTGCCTGAAATCGGCGCGCCAATCCCCCTTGCCCGTCTCCTCTTGTCGGCCCCGTTGAAGGGTGAAAGATAAGAAATTCATACCCTTGATGGGCTTTAACCTGCCGTCAAAGGCTTGAAACGAATGTGTGAGTAAAAATGCAGATCTTCAACGGATATAATGGCTTTTCGCTTGTTCTGGCATTCGTGTTTCTTGTCCCACTTTCGGCTTTTTGCTATTTGAAATACCGCAACAAGACCCTGCCGGGCGTTGGTCGCTGGGCCTTGGGCTATTTCTTGTTCATCGCGGCCAGCATGATCCGGGTGTTCAATATCGGCCTGCCGTTCGAATGGCAGACGGCCCTCGCGAATGTCCTGATTGCGGCGCTGTACTATTTCGTGATCTCGGGCGTGCGCGAGGTCAAATCCAGAAACTACCTGTTCTCGCCAGAAGCCGCCCTTCTTTTGATTTATGCGCAGCTTAGCCTGTTCATGATCTTTCTGCCGGGCAGCTATGAAATCCGCGTGACGCTGATCAGTGCGACCATCGCGATCTTTTCGATGCTGCTGATGTCGGTCATGATGAAAAGCCGCCAGCGGTTTGAATTCGCCGATCTGCTCCTCCTGTCTTCGACAATGATCAACATGTTCGTTGCTGCCACCCGCGGGATCTATGCCGCCGGGTGGACCCCGTTCAGCTTTTTCAATTTTCGTCAGGTGGACAGCATCTTCATGCTCTGGTCCATCGTTTATGCGGGCACGATCTCGGTCAGCCTTTATATGCTGGTCACAACCGGGGCGAAATTCAGCCGCAGGACGCATCTCAATCTGCGGCAGGATGACATTCTGGGGTCGGATGTCATCATTCTGGCCACCTGGAAGCGCATGATCAAAGGCTATGTGATGCAGGATCTGCGATCGGCGGCCTCGAATGTGCTGCAATCGATCGACGCCACCTTGGCAAAGAAATCCTCAGAGGACAAAAGCGCGCTGCTCTCCGCCAAGGAGGATATGGATTATGCGGTCAATATCCTTGATGAAATCAACGATTTCGTCTCGGTCATCGACATGATCGAACATCCGAACTTCGAACCGGTCAGCCTCAGGCGGCTTGCGGATGAGTTGTCGCTGAAATGGAGCATTCCGGTCGCGCGGCAAAAGGCCAATGCCGATACCGTCGTCAATGTGGATACCCACCTGTTCTTTATCGCCATGGGCAATGTGATCGCAAATGGGTTGCGGCACGGGAAATCGATCTGCCGGGTCGATTTGAACGTGGATCACGATTGGCTCATTTTCGATGTGTCGGATGACGGCCCCGGTTTGCCCGAACATGCCATGAACCTGATGCTGGAGGTCGAGGATGACAGCGAAAGACCATCCTTGCGCACGGCGGGGGCCTTGGGGGTTGGCCTGCTGCTGACACAGGCGATCGTGGCCATTCACGGCGGGCAAACGGTCGTCTATTCCCAGCATCCCTCGATCCTGCGGCTGGCTTTTCCGCTGCGCCAAGCCTAGCGCGCGGCGGGCGGCCACGCGGGGGCGATCACACCCGCCTCGTCCATCTGCTCCGGGTCGGGCAGGTCGTGCAGACTGGCCAGCCCAAAGGCGATCAGAAACCCCGGGGTGGTGACAAAGGTATAGGGTGCGCCCCGCCGGGGGGATCGGGGCCCGGTTCCGATCAGCGCCCGCGCCTGCAGCCGCCCGATCAGATCGCGGCTGATCTCATGCCCAAAGATGTCTTTCAGACCGTCGCGGGTGATGGGCTGGTGATAGGCGATGGCGGCCAGCACGGCGAGGTCGAAGGCGCTCAGATCCAGCCGCTGCTCGCCCAGATCCGCCGCCGCACGGATCGCGGGCGCATAGCTGGCGCGGGTTCGGAACATCCAGCCCCCGGCCACCTGCGCGATCTCAAAGGCCCGGCCCTCCAGATCGGCGGCCAGATCCTCGACCAGCATCTCGACCGATGCCCCCTGCCCCACGACCCGCGCCAGATCCGCGCGCGGGACGGGCGCGGCCGAGGCAAACAGCACCGCCTCGATCCGCCGCATCCATGTCTGCCAGCGCTCTGCGGGCGGCAGATCAGCCAAGTCCCGGTCCAGCGGGGGGGCGGGGCGATCCTTGGCCATCGTCAGACCCCGTAAAGGCGAAAGGTGTCGCGGCCGGTCAATTCGCGAATGGCATTGAGCGCGACCAGACGGTCACAAAGCCGCCGCGCCGCCCGATCGGGCAGGGGAAGGGCGGTCGGGGCCACCGCATCAAGGCTTAGAAACATCTCGACCGCCTGGCCTGCCGCCTTGGCCCGCAGCTTTGGGGCGACGGCCGTCAGATGCGCGGTCCGGCGCGCCAGATCGGTGGACAGAGGCGCGGCCTCTCCCGCCGATGCGAGAAGCGCGCGATGACAGGCCAGACGCAGGTCATCGCCCCGCTTGCGCAGATCGGCCCGTTTCAGACCCACCGCCAGCAGGGGGAAAAGATGATCCCAGCCAAGCGCGCGCGCAAGGGCGGCATCGGCAAGGATCAGCGCCGCGCCCACCGCATGCGGGGTCTCTGCAAGCGCCCCCTCCAGCACCCCGGCGGCGCGGTGGACCGGCGCGCCCGGCCCCGCCTCCAGCCCGGCCCCGATGCGGTCTGGCGCAACACCCGGCAGGGCGCGCGCCAAGGCCTTGGCCGACAGGGGTCGTTCGACCGCGCGCCGCCACATCTGATAGGTTTCGCCCGCCGGGCCGGGCAGATCGCCCGGGCGCAAGAGATGCAGCGCATCGCGCAGCTCTGCCGCCCGCTCGGCCCGTCCGGAAGCCGCGACCGAGGCCTCTGCGGCCCGCAGGGCCAGCCTTGCGCGGATCAACGCCCGGGGCATCTCGGGCCGGATCATCACCTGATGCAGATGGCCAAGCGCGGCCCCCGAGAAAAAGGCAGCCTCTTCCAGAGAGTTCCCCCGCGCCGCTGTGATCCAGGCCGGCATCGGGGGGGGCGTGTCAAAGCGGTCATCGGCACATGTCATGGCTCCAGACTACCCTCTCGCCCCGCGTTTCGCCAGACGGACCAAAGGGGCCGGGGCTCTGCCGTCAGCGGGGGGGCGGGCCGATCCAGCAGGCGATTTCGGGCCGGGCCAGCACGGCGCGCATCCGCGCATCGCCATCGGCAACCCGCTGCGCCATCGGCGCGCGGGTCAGCCCCAGATCCAGCCCGATCCCCCGGAACGCCGCCTTCATCCCCGGCAGCACCCCGATGTCGAGCAGGCTTTCGACAAAGATCTGCGAGGCCTCCTGCAAGGCCTTGGCCCTCTCGATCTCTCCCGCCCGCAGCGCCGCATCCAGCGCCGCATACAGCCCGCCAAGCAGGTTGTAGGTGGTGCCGATGCCCCCATCCGCCCCCAGAATGCCACCGGTCAGATAGATTTCGTCAAAGCCGAAGTAGAACAGCTTGCCCGGGCAGCGCCGCCGCAACATCGAGAATTTGAACAGATCGGTCGAGGTGAACTTGATCCCCGCCACATTCGGCAGGTGCATGATCTCGACCAGGGTCTCAAGGCTGATCGGCCGCCCGGTGCGGATGGGCACTTCATAAACGATCAGCGGCAGGGCGGTGGCCTGCGCCAGATCGCGGTAATAGCCCAGAATCTCGGCATCGCTGAACGGATAGGAATGCGGCGGCAGGGCCGAAAGCCCGTCATAGCCAAGCGCCTCGGCCCGCCGGGCCAGCCGGATGGAATCGCGCAGGTTCGGCAGGCCCACATGGGCGATCAGCCTTGCCCCCGATCCCCGGGCATCGGCGGCCACGATTTCTTGCTGGGCCAGCAGCTCCTCGGCATCCAGAAGCCCGGATTCCCCACTGCTGCCCCCGACGTAAAGCCCCGTCAGACCCTGAGCCAGAACATAGGCATTGAGCCTGGACTGACGCTGCGGATCAAAAGCGCCGTCATCGGTAAAGGCGGTCATGAGCGCCGCATACATGCCAGCCAAGTGATGTGCCATTCAAAGACTCCGTTCCCGACCCGCAAAGCTGCGATCAAAGTCGGATTGTAACCTATATTCAGCATACAATGCCATTTTGGTTTGACAATTGGTATTTCTGGTAATACCAAAACGGAAATTTGGTGAGGCAGCCGCTTTGCGCCCCAGGGCAGACCTGCTAGTTGGGGCAGAGGGATCGCATCACCATGGAGAGGATCATGCACAGCGACGAACCGACGATGGACCTGCACGAGCCGCGCCGCACATCGGATGCGATTGCCGAGGTTCTGATCGCGGAAATCCGACAGGGCAAGATCGCCACCGATGCCGCCATCCCGACCGAACGCGAATTGTGCGAGCGCTTCTCGGCCTCGCGCCCCACGGTGCGCGAAGCGCTGGCCCAGATGCAGTTGCGCGGCTATGTCAACGCCACCGCCGGCCACCGCCCCCGCGCCGCGCGGCCCTCCTTGCACACCGTCCTGATGTCGGCCGCCGACCATATCCGCGACATTCTGGGCGACAGCGAAAGCGGGGCCCATCTGGAACAGATGCGCCAGTTCATCGAAACCGGGGCCGCGCGCGATGCCGCGATGCGGGGCAACCACATCCAGATCACCCAGTTGCGCGATCTTTTGGAGCGCAACTTCGACAGCATCGGCAGCCCCGATTTCGCCGCGACCGACATTGCCTTTCACCGCGCGCTGGTCTCGGTCATCGGCAACCCGGTCATCCTGACGCTGCATGATCTGTTCGTCAGCACCATGATCTCGCAACGCCCGCCGACCGATGACCCCAAACGCTATGACAAGATCGCCTATGAGGAACATCGCGCGATCTATCAGGCCATTCTCGAAGGCGATGTGATCACCGCGACCGATGTGATGGACCGCCATCTGTCGCGGTCGTATCGGGCGCGTCTGAAAACCCCGCGTCAGGCCGGGGTCACCCCCGAAGAGCCCGCCGACACCACGACCTGAAACAGGGGCATCGGGGCAAACCCGGGCCCGACAACAGCTGGAGGATACCATGAAGATCACGACGACACTCTTTGCCGGGGCGGCCATTCTGGCGCTTTCCGTGACCGCGGGTCTGGCCCGCGAACTGACCTTCGGGATGCAGGACAACGAGGTCTCGAATGTCTATCAGGGCGCGCAGGCCTTTCAGGCCAAGCTGGCGGAACTGTCGGGCGGGGCGATGACGGTCAACCTCTTCCCCTCCAGCACGCTGGGCGATTTCAAGGCGATGGTGTCCCAGGTTCAGGCGGGAGAGCTGGACATGGTGATGACCGGCTATCCGGACATGAGCTATATCATCCCCGAGCTGAAGCTGATCGGCGCCCCCTATGTGGTGCGCGATTTCGACCATCTGAAAAAGATCGTCGCCGGCCCCTGGGGCCAGAAGATGGATGCGAAATTCGCCGAACAGGGCGTGCAGCTTTTGGATGTCTGGTATTACGGCACGCGCCAGACCACGGCCAACCGGCCGATCAATTCTATCGACGACCTGAAGGGGTTGCGCCTGCGCACCCCGAACGTGCCCTTTCTGATCGCCTATGCCGAAGCCGTGGGGGCGACCCCGGCCCCGGTGGCCTTTGCCGAGGTCTATCTGGCCCTGCAGACCAATCAGGTCGATGCGCAGGAAAACCCCCTGCCCACCATCGAGGCGATGAAATTCTACGAAGTGCAGTCGGCCATCGCGATGACCAACCATTTCGTCGCCTCTTCGGCCATCCAGATCTCCAAGGCGACATGGGACAGCCTGAGCGCCGAGGAACAGGGCTGGGTGCGCGCGGCGGTGGCCGCGGGTGGCGCGGTGTCGGACGGGCTGACCTTTGACAAGGAAAAGACCCTTGCCGCCGAATTCGCGGCCAAGGGCCTGACCGTCACCGAACCGGATCTGACGCCCTTCCGCGCGGCGATGAAGCCCTATTACGACCAGCTTGAAGCCGAGTTCGGCGCGGGCTCCATCGCCGAAGTCATCGGCGACTGATCCCTCTGTCTGCGGGGCCCCTCCCGGCCCCGCAGCCTCCCCCGCACTTCCCTTTGCCGCAGGAGATCCCGCATGGGCGACAGGCGTCGCTATAGCCTTGAAGGCACCCTCGCCGCGATCTTGTTCATCGTGCTCTTCCTCGTCGTGCTGGTGCAGGTCTTTGGCCGCACGCCCCTGTTCACGGGGCCGGTCTGGACCGAGGAACTGGCCCGCTGGCTGTGGGTCTGGATGGCCTTTATCGCCATCGGCGAGGTGGAACGCCAAGATGGCCAGTTGCGCATGGGCTTTGTCGCCGATGCCTTGCCCGCCGGGGCAAGGCGGGTGCTCTTTACGGGGATCGACCTCGTGTATCTGGGGATCATGGGGCATCTGTGCCTGATCGGCTCTCGCACCGTCTTGCGAACCTGGAACAATGAAAGCGTCACCCTGCCGGTCTCGGATGCCCTGCTCTATGCCTCGGCGCTGATCGCCTCGGTCTTTATCCTGCGCCGGATCGTGCAGCGCCTTTGGGGGCGCTTTCGTGATCCGCTGTCCCAAGAGGCCCAGCCATGATCCTTGCGCTTTTGGGCTTGGCCTGGCTGATCATGGTGCTTTTGGGCGTGCCGATCGGGGTGGCGATGATCTTTGCCTCGATGGGCTATTTCTATTGGTCGGGCATCGGGCTTGCCTTTGCGATGCAGCGCATGGTGGATGGCTTGAACAGCTTTCCCCTGCTGGCGGTGCCCCTGTTCATTCTGGCCGCCGCGATCCTGAATTCGGCCGGGATCACCCATCACCTCTTTGGCTTTGCCCGCGCGCTCGTGGGCCATGTCACCGGCGGGCTGGGCCATGTCAATGTGCTGGCGTCCTTGTTCTTTTCCGGCATGTCAGGGTCGGCCCTGGCCGATGCGGGGGGCTTGGGCAAGATGGAAATCGAAGCCATGCGCAAGGCCGGATATGATGACGATTTCTCGGGCTCTGTCACCGCCGCCTCGTCGATGATCGGGCCCTTGGTGCCCCCCTCGATCACCATGGTGCTTTACGGGGTCATCGCCAATACCTCGATCGGCAAGCTGTTTCTGGGCGGCATCATCCCCGGCGTGCTCTGCGCCCTGTCGCTGATGGCCATGGTCTATATTCTGGCGCGCAAGCGGAACTATCCCCGCGATCCGCGCCAATCGCTCTCTCAGATCGCAGGGCTTTTCGTCAAATCCCTGCCCGCCCTTCTGACCCCTGTGGTCATCGTGGGGGGCATCTTTTCGGGCTATTTCTCGCCGACCGAGGCGGCGGCGATCACTGTCCTTTATGCCATCCTCATCGATCTGGTGTTCTACCGCGAACTGACCTTTCGCAGGCTTTGGGATGCGATCTATGAAACCACCGCCACCGCGGCCTCGATCGCCACGATCATCGCGGGCGTTGCCCTGATCGGCTTTGTACTGGCGCGCGAACAGGCCCCCCAGCACATCGCGCATCTGTTCCTGACCCTCGCCGACAGCCCGCTGACCTTTCTCCTGGCCGTCAATCTGATGATCTTTGTCTTGGGCGCCTTTATTGAATCGCTGGTGATCCTTTTGGTCGTGGTTCCGATCCTTGTGCCGATAGCGGCGGGCTTTGGCATCGATCCGGTGCATTTTGGCATCATCATCGTGCTGAACCTGATGATTTCGATCCTGACC
>JALQUQ010000077.1 GCA_023263735.1 Paracoccaceae bacterium
GCGGTGGCGCGGGGGGCGGTCAAGGTCGGGCGCGCGGCCCGCGACCGGGCGGCAGCGCGCCCACCGGCAAGCCTCCGGTCAAGGCGGATGACGCGGCAGCACCGCCCCGTGGCGGCCAAAAGGCGCCGCGGCGCGCCGGGGGGGCTGGGACCGCGGGCGGCAAGGATGCACGCTTTTCCGCATCCGCCGAACGCGCGCCCCGCGCTGCGGCCCCCAAGATGAGCCCGGCCAAACCGGGCGCGCGCGGCAACGCCGGAAAGGGGCGGAGGTCTACTTGACCTCCTCCTCCAGATTCAGCTTCATCTGCAACAGAACCTGTTGAATCGCCACGGTTTCCTGCAACATGCGCTTGGCCTCGTTCATCGTGATGCGGCCATCCGCAATCGCCTGATTGTATTCGCTCATCAGCATCGCGAACCGTTGGGCCAGCGCCACCACATCCTGATTGACCCCCTTGCTTTGCGCATTGCTGCGATCCGCATCATAAGACAAGGTAACGCCCCGCAGATCGGCCAGCGCCGAGGTCACATGCGGAAAGGAACAGGCCGCCTCAAGCTGGGCCACCACATCGATCGGCATGAACCGGTCGCCATGTTCGGCCAGGTCGGAATAATAGCGCCCCAAAGTGGCCTTGGATTTCCCCGTCAACGCACAGGCGGCTTCGATCCCCACCGCCTTGACCAAGGCTTCGGTGTGCTTTTTCAAATAGGTTTCAACCGTCATACGCGCAACGCCTTTGTACAAGCCTGACTTTCACGCCTGATTTCTGCCCAAGAAAACGGGGAAACTGGCACCTTTTTTCCCATTATGCCGAAGCGTTTCGGATGTCATTCAGAAAGCGTTCCAGAGATCTGGAACACATTCGGATGTGTGTCCCCAGCACGCATCAGGGTGGGGGTTCGCCGCGCCTTCTGACCCGTCAGGGGGGGTCGCAAGACCAGCGGTGAACCCGTCCGATAGAGAGTTGGTGTGTTTGCGTAACGATTGATCGGACGGGTTCACCGGGGCGGGACAGAAGCGTTATCAAGGTCACCGGAACCGAACCCCCACCGCCTTTCGCTTGACGCCGCCCACCGCTTGCGTTGCGCCATCAAGGGGGCTAATCGGGGCCAATGGCAAAGCTCTATTTCAACTATTCCACCATGAACGCGGGCAAATCGACCGCGCTTTTGCAGGCCTCGCACAACTACCGCGAGGGCGGCATGCAGACCTATCTGATCACCGCGCGGTTTGACAAACGCGCGGGTCAAGGCCGCATCGCCAGCCGGATCGGGATTGGAGAGGACGCCGACACCTTTGATGCCAATGACGATCTGTTTGACAAGCTGAAACAGCGGTTTGCCCGGGGCAGCGTCGCTTGTGTCTTTATCGACGAAAGCCAGTTTCTGACCAAGGCACAGGTCTGGCAACTGGCCCGCGCGGTGGATGATCTGGGCGTGCCGGTCATGTGCTATGGGCTGCGGGTGGATTTTCAGGGCAACCTGTTCCCGGGCTCGGCCGCGCTTTTGGCTTGGGCCGATGAAATGCGCGAGGTGCGCACCATTTGCCATTGCGGGAAAAAGGCCACGATGGTCGTGCGCAAGGGGCCCGACGGGCGCGCGCTGAAAGACGGCGAGCAGGTGGTGATCGGCGGCAATGAAACCTATCAAAGCCTGTGCCGCCGTCATTGGCGCGAAGCCGTCGGGGATTAAGGCAAATTCCTTGACCAAGGAATTTGCAATTTTCTTGGTTCAAGAAAATTGCGCTAGGCGGCCGCCGGGGTTTCCTGGGCGCGGGCGCGCAGGGAAATCATGGTTCCGGCCAGAATGATCAGCGCCATGCCAAAGGTGGCCATGCCGTCCAGCGTTTCGCCCCAGATCAGATAGGACCACAGGGCCGAGGCGGGCAGGATCACATATTCGATCACGCTGGCCCGGCTGGCATCTGTCACTTGATAGGCGCGGATCATCAGCCCCACCCCGATCAGCGACCCGACCGCCTGCACCAGCACCCACCACAGGGTCATGGCCCCGGGCACGACCGGGGGGCGCAGCAAGAAGCCCGTCGCCTCGGGCGGCAGGTCGGGCTTGATCGCCCAGATCACGGCCATGCCAACGGCCCCCATCACGCCCAGCATGCCAAAGAACCCCGCCAGCAGGGTTTCGGCGCTTTCGTCCGGGCACCATTCTCGGGTGGCCATATTGCCGATCGCGTACAAGAGCCCCGCCAGAACCGGAAGCAGCGCCGCGACCGAGGCCTCTTCCAGCGCGCGGGGGCCCAGAACGAAAATGACGCCCACAAAGCCGATGACCACCGCCAGCACCCGCACCGGCCCGATTTTCCGGCCATAGACAAAGCGCGAGATCAACAGCACAAAGATCGGGGCCGTGAACAGGCCCGCCGCCACGATCGCCACCGGCAAACGCTCTAACGCGCTGAAATAGATCATCATTGCCGTGCCGTGAACGGCGCTTCTTGCGGCGACGAAGCCAAAGTTTCGCGGCCAGAGACCCCGACCAAAGGCCAGTGCAAAGCCAAAAAGGAGGGGAAGCGCCATCGCGGCCCGCAGGGCGTGGAATTCGAACAGGCTGATATCCTGCGCGATCACGCGCACATAATTGTCGGTATATCCGATCACCAACGCATAGCCGCAGATCAATACGGTTGCGAACAGGGTGCGGTCATTCGTCTGCATCTGAATCATCCTCTTCCCTGCGGTATCAAGCCTGTTACTGTGGCAGGCGCACGTCGAAAAGCGACAACAGGAGGTGACATTACGATGGGATGGCTGGCAGATGAGACGGGGCTGGAAAAATGTGCCGCGAATTACGTGCCCCTGACCCCGTTGTCGCATTTGCGGCGCGCGGCTGATCTGTTTGCGAACCGCACGGCGCTTGTCTGGAAATCGACCCGTACCAGCTATGCCGATTATGCGGCGCGGGTGTCGCAACTGGCCTCGGCGCTGGCCCGGCGGGGGATTCGTCCGGGTGATGTGGTGGCGACGCTTTTGCCCAATATCCCCGCGCAAGCCGAGGCGCATTTTGGCGTGCCCGCCTGTGGGGCGGTGCTGAACACGATCAACACGCGACTGGATGCCGATACCGTGGCCTATATTTTTGGCCATGCGGGTGCCAAGATCGTGCTGTGCGACACGGCCTTTCTGGCTTTGGCCGAAGAGGCGATCCGGCGGATGGAGGGCCCTGCCCCGCAGATCATCGAGGTGGTGGACCATGGGTTCAGTGCCAGCGGCCATTACCTGACCTATGAGGCGCTGCTGGACGAGGGTGATCCGGCGTTCGACTGGGTGCTGCCCCAAGATGACTGGGAATCGATTGCGATCAATTACACGTCGGGCACCACCGGGCGGCCCAAGGGTGTGGTCTATCATCACCGCGGGGCCTATCTTGCCACCATGGCCAATGTCGTTGGCTGGCGGATGCAGCTTTTCCCGGTCTATCTGACCATTGTGCCGCTGTTTCACTGCAACGGATGGTGCCACACCTGGATGGTTCCGATGATGGGGGGCACGGTCGTGTGCTGCCGCGACATCACCGCCAAGGCAATTTACGATTCCATTGCCGATGAGGGGGTGACGCATTTCGGCGGGGCCCCGATCGTGCTGAACACCGTGATCAATGCCAAGGACAGCGACCGCCGCGCCTTTTCGCATGTGGTCGAGGTGTTTACGGCCGGGGCGCCCCCGCCGGCCGCAACCTTGGCCGCCTTTGAACCGCTGGGGTTCAACGTCACGCAGGTTTACGGGTTGACGGAAACCTACGGGCCCGCGACCGAATGCCTGTGGCAACCCGATTGGGACGGGGCCGTCGGAGAGGAGCGGGCCGCGCTCAAGGCGCGCACGGGCGTGGCCATGGCGATGCTGGAAGGGGCCGAGGTGCATGACACCCATCTTGCCCCGGTTCCCCGCGACGCCGCCCATCTGGGGGAAATCGCAATGCGCGGCAATATGGTGATGAAGGGCTATTACAAGAACCCCGCCGCCACCGAAGAGGCGTTCAAGGGCGGCTGGTTCCGGTCGGGCGACATCGCCTTTCAACACCCCGACGGCTATTTGAAAATCACCGACCGCGCCAAGGACATCATCATCTCGGGCGGCGAAAACGTCAGTTCGGTCGAGGTGGAGGGGGCATTGATGCGCCACAGCGCCGTGTCATTATGCGCGGTGGTGGCCAAGCCCGATGACAAATGGGGCGAGGTTCCCTGTGCCTTTGTCGAGTTGAAAGAGGGCAAGACCGCCACAGCCGAAGAGTTGATCGCCCATTGCCGCAGCCTTTTGGCCGGGTTCAAAACCCCCAAACTGGTGGTTTTTGCCGAATTGCCCAAGACCAGCACCGGCAAAATTCAGAAATTTGAACTGCGGGCGGCGGCCAAGCTGCTCTGAGCCTTGGGACAGACATTGTAGCCCAAGTCCGCATCAAGTATCGTCGTTGCGATGTCAGGCAAGAAAACCCGAAATCGCACGGCGCTTACGCAATATGCTCGGCTGGAAAGTTCGGGCCTTTGGCGGGAAACGGCCAGTGCCCAGCGACGCGAAGTCATCGTGGCTTTTCGCGAGGCGACGCTTGTCCTGACCGACCCCCGCAAGGATGAGGCGCTGAGTCATTGGTCGTTGCCCGCGATCGAACGGGTCAACCCGGGCATCCTGCCGGCCGTTTTCAGCCCCGGAACCGATGCGGATGAGACGCTGGAGATTGACGACGCCGACATGATCGACGCGCTGGAGCGGGTGCGCAGCGCGGTGAAATCCTTGTCGCCCCAGCCCGGGCGGTTGCGCTCGGCCTTGTTCGCCGGGGGCACGACACTGGTGCTCTTGATGGCGGGGTTATGGCTGCCGGATGCGCTGATCAAACATACCGCGTCCGTGCTTCCCTCGGCCACACGAGAGGCCATCGGGCAACTGGCGCTGAGCGATATGCAGCGGTTGACCGGGTCACCTTGCGAAACGCCGCTGGGCACGTTTGCGCTGACCGAACTGGGCGACAAACTTTTTGGCCCGCATCGCGCCCGGATTTTGGTTGTGCGCGAAGGGGTGCAATCGGCCACGCATTTGCCGGGCGGTGTGATCATCGTGGGGCGGCGGATCGTCGAAGAACAGCAAGGCCCGGACCTTTTGGCAGGATTTGCGCTGATGGAGCGCCTGCGGGCCGAGGCTGAAGACCCGATCCTGCCCGTGCTTCGGCATGCGGGTTTGATTGCCACCTTTCGCCTGCTGACCTCGGGCACCCTGCCCGAGCAGGCGATTGCCGGTTATGGCCAGACGTTGTTGCAACGCACGCCCGTGGGGGTGCCGGTCGATGTGGCCTTGGCCCGGTTCAAGGCGGCGGGCGTGACCTCGACGCCGCTGGCGCAGGCGCTGGACCCGACGGGCGAGACGACCAAGGCCCTGATCGAGGGCGATCCGATGAAGGGTCTGGTGCCCACCCCGTTGATCGCGGATGGCGATTGGGTCAGCTTGCAAGACATCTGCCTGAACTGACGCCGGTGCCCAGACATGAAAAAGGGCGGCCAAAGCCGCCCGTTTCGTCACATCATGCGAAGAGGTCAGCGCAGAAACGCATCCCCAAAGCCCGCCAACCGCGCCACGGCCAAGGCGTCCAGCAGCTCGGCACTGGTGTCAAACGGACCGGCCATCACGGTCTGAAGCCGCCCCGACCGCATGACGGAAACCGGCAGCCCCGCCGAAGCCAGCGCCCGCTTTGCCCGCTCGGCATTCGACGATTGGCCAAAGGCGCCAACCTGAACATAGGATTTTCCGGCCGCCGACCGCATCGAGGACGACGCCACACCAACCCCCAAGACCTGAGCTTGGCGCGCCGCCTCTCGCGCGGTTTCTGCCGGAACACGCTGGGTCCAAACCGCATTCTGCTGCGACCAGCCCAGTTCGGTGCCCTGCCCGCGCAGGACATTCAGCCGATCATCGCGCCATGCCTTTTTGTACCCCGCCGGGGGCAGCACATCCTGCGACGAGACTTGCAGCAAAGCGCCCTCTCCCCCCTGCAGGCGGGGCGGGCGGCCGCTGTTGATGTCGCCATCGCCCTTGGTGCACAAGACAATCGAGCCGCCGCCCCGCAGGGCAAACCGTTCGGCCACGGGCGCATCGGTGTAGCAGCCGATCTTTCCGCCACCATACCCGCCTTTGCCCACGATCACCGCGCCCTTGCCACGCTCAACCGGCGCAACCTTGGGGGGCGTGACGATGGGCGCCACCACTGGGGCCGGCTTGACCACGACGCGCCGTTGTTGCGGCATTACTACCGGCGGCGGAACATAGCTGTCGGGTGCAACGGCCAGCTTGACCGGAGCCTTGGGCGCGGCCTTGCGCACCGTGACTTCCGGCGTCACCGGGGCCTTGACCACCACGGTGGGCTTGGCCGCCTTGTCCGGCACAACCGGGATTTCGATCTTGGCAAAGGTCGGGGTCTGGCCGCACAATTGCTTGCGGCTGGCCGAAACGCGGGCCACCCAGTTGGTCTTGCCCGAAAAGCCCGCGCGCACGAACACGCAGCCCCGGCTGTCAACATATTGCTGACCTTTGAACGAAGCTGGCGGAAGTTCGGCCGGCCCCTTGAAATCATTCGCCGATTGGGCGTTGGCAGCGCCCAAACCGGCAACGACCACAACCACTGCGGCCGATACCATCTTCCAGAACATGACTACCCCCAAGTAGCTTGCACAGATACTGGAATAATGTTGATGCTGAGTAAAGGGCTCAGGCCGTCATTTCGTGCCAAACATGCGATCGCCCGCATCCCCCAGACCCGGAACGATGTAACCCTTTTCATTCAAATGGCTATCAACCGAAGCTGTCACGATCGGCACGTCGGGATGGGCCTCTTTCATCCGGGCGATGCCCTCGGGCGCGGCCAGCAGACACAGGAAGCGGATGTTTTTCGCGCCCGCATCCTTGATCAGTTGCACCGCCGCCACCGAAGAGTTGCCCGTGGCCAGCATCGGATCGACGACAATCGTCACCCGCTCGGCCAGGTGTTCGGGCAATTTGCAATAGTATTGAACGGGTTGCAGCGTGTCGTGATCGCGGTAAAGGCCCACGAAACCCACGCGCGCCGCCGGGATCAGCTCCAGAATTCCATCCAAAAGCCCGTTGCCCGCCCGCAAGATCGACACCAGCGCCAGCTTTTTCCCCTCGATCATCGGGGCGTCCATTTCCTCCAGCGGCGTTTCGATCCGCTTGGTCGTCATCGGCAATTCGCGCGTGACCTCATAGGCCAGCAAGAGGCTGATTTCGCGCAGAAGTTGCCGAAATGAGGCGGTCGAAGTGTCCTTCTCGCGCATCAGGGTCAGCTTGTGCTGCACAAGGGGGTGCGAAACGACGGTCAGATGGTCCAACATTCAGGCCTCCAGCTTTTTCTTGATCTTGTCCTTGGTCTTGGCATCGCAAAAGGCGGCGGCCAAGGCCGTTTCATTCAGGGTCTTGAACACGCCATCATCCCAGTCAAAGGCCTGATGCAACATGTCGAATTCGCGCGACATCGTGGTGTGAAAAAAGGGCGGGTCATCCGTGCTGACCGTCACCTTGACGCCTCGGTCAAAAAGCTGGCCGATGGGATGTTTGCGAAAACCGGGATAAATGCCAAGCGCCACATTCGACCCGGGGCAGACCTCAAGCACGATTTCGCGTTCGGCCAGTTCATCGACCAAGGCCAGATCCTCGATGGCGCGCACGCCGTGGCCGATACGCTCCACCCCCAGATCGCGCACCGCATCGCGCACGCTGGACGGCCCGCCCCATTCGCCCGCATGGGCCGTCAGGCGCAAACCGGATTCTTTGGCGCAATCAAACGACCACCGAAAGTCTTTGGGCGCCAAGACTTTTTCATCGCCCGCAATCCCAAAACCCACGATCCAGTCCCCCGCCGTTTCGGCCGCGCAGAGCGCGGTTTCGCGGGCTTTTTCGGGGCCGAAATGGCGGATGCAGGTGATGATGCCGCGCAAGATGATGCCATCCTTGCGCTCGGCCTCATCGGCCGCCTCTTGCATCGCGGCCAGATAGTCACGCCAAGCCGCCAGATCGCGCCCCCCGCAAAAATCGGGCGACAGAAAGGTTTCCGAATAGATCACACCTTGCGCCGCGCTTTCTTCGAGCACCGCGCGGGTCAGGCGGGCGTAATCCTCGGGCGTGGTCAAAACGCTGGTCGCCGCCTCATAGACTTTCAGAAAATCCCAGAAGTCCTTGTATTTATAGTTCCCCCGCTCATCAAAGATGCCCGAGATATCGATGTGTTTTTCCCGCGCCAAGCCCCGGATGAACAGGGGCGGCGCGGCCCCCTCCAGATGCAGGTGAAGTTCGAGTTTCGGGTCCAGTCCCATGCTTTGCCCTTTGCGTTGTACTTTGGCCCGGCCTTACAAAAAGCTTTGCCCGGGCCCCAAGGCGGGAACGCCCAGATGGTGTGCGATCGATGCCCCGACATCGGCAAAAGATCGCAATCCGATCTCGATCGATCCGCGACCATAGCCCACAACGGGCACGCGTTCGCGCGTGTGTTCGGTGCCGTGATAGGTGGGGTCATTGCCATGATCGGCGGTAAAGATGGCCAGATCGCCGGGCTTGAGCGTGGCCAGAAACCGGGGGATCTGCGCATCAAACCATTCCAGCGCCCGCGCATAGCCCGCCACGTCGCGCGGATGGCCATAAAGCGTGTCAAACTCCACAAAGTTCGAAAAGGTCAACGAACCGGGCTCCGCCTCGCCCCCCAAGCGGGTCAAATGTTCGAAAAGGTCAAGATCGCTTTTGCCCTTGTGAAGCTTTCCTACGCCCTGCATCGAAAAGATATCGCCGATCTTGCCGATGGCATGGGTGGCACGGCCCTGCCCCGCAACCCAATCGAGCAAGGTGGGTGACGGCGGGGCGATGGCGAAATCCTTGCGGTTCGACGTGCGTTTGAAAGCGCCGCATGTGCCAACAAAGGGCCGCGCGATCACCCGCCCAACGCGCCGTTTGTGCAGATGCGGGGCCAGATCGGCACAAAGCCTGAGCAGGCGGTCCAGCCCGAACGCCTCCTCATGCGCGGCAATCTGAAAGACGCTGTCGGCCGAGGTATAGCAAATCGGCCAGCCCGTTCGCAGATGCTCGGCACAATGCGCCTCGATGATGGGCACGCCCGATGCGTGACAATTGCCCAAGATGCCGTTGGTCCCCGCCAGTTTGCAGACCAAATCAACAATGTCTTGCGGAAAGGCCGGAACCTGATCGGGGAAATAGGACCAATCCCATGGCACCGGCACGCCCGCCAGTTCCCAATGGCCCGACGGCGTGTCTTTGCCCGGGCTCACCTCGGTCGCGGCACCCCAGAGACCTTGGGGAATTGCCGTCAACCCCGGGGCATCCTCGCCCGAGGCCAACCGGATCGCAGCCCCCAGACCCAACCGATCCAGATGCGGCAGTTTCAAAGGGCCCGACCGCCCGACATCGGCCCGCCCTTCGGCACAGGCCTGCGCAATATGGGCAAGCGTGTTCGCCCCCGCATCGCCGAATTCGGCCGCATCCGGGGCCCCACCGCAGCCGACACTGTCCATGACGATCAAAAAGGCGCGGGGCATCATGCAATCCTCTTTTTGACCAAGGGGGCCTCGTCCGGGGCCGAGGTGCCCACGACATAGGCCGCGCGCACCGCCTCGATCGCCCGCTCCGCCGCCTCTTCGGTTGCGGCATGAACCATGGCAATGGGCACGCCCGCCCCGACCTCATCGCCCAAACCCATCAACTCGGACAGGCCAACCGCCGGATGAACCCGGTCCCCATCGCGCAGGCGACCACCGCCCAATCCGACAACAACATGGCCCAAAGCTTCGGTGTTGATCCGCACGATGTACCCATCGTCCAGCGCCGGCACCTCACGCAGGACGGGGGCGGCGGGCAGACGGTCGGGCCAACGGTCAACGAAATCGGCAGGCCCGCCTTGGCCCGCGACCATCTTGCCGAAAAATTCGGCTGCCGCGCCACTTTCCAAGACTTGGGCAATGCGCCCTGCCCCATCCGACGCATCGGCCGCAATCCCGCCAAGCGCCAAAGCCTCACCCCCCAAGGCGCAGGTCAGATCCCACAGCGCGCTGTTCACGCTGGTGCCGCAGAGGGTTTCCATCACCTCGATCACCTCAAGCGCATTGCCCGCCGCGGTGGCCAGCGGTTGATCCATATCGGTGATCAGGGCGGTGGTCATGCAGCCCGCACCTTGCGCGGTGGCAACCAAAGATTGCGCAAGACGTTCGGCCTCTTCCATCGTTTTCATAAAGGCGCCCGAGCCGCATTTGACATCCAGCAACAAAGCCTCGAGCCC
>JALQUQ010000078.1 GCA_023263735.1 Paracoccaceae bacterium
CGCCCTTGGGGAGGGTGAGTTTGGTCAGAACTTCGCTGACATCCATCGCCAGCCCCGCCACCCGCGCGGCATCGGCGGCCAAGGGGTCGTTGCGGAACATATGGCCGTAATCCTTGACCGTGGTGCCACAACCGCTGGTGTTGATCACGATGGCATCCAGCCCCTTGCCATCGATCTCGGCCACAAACGCGCGGATATTGGCCCCCGCCGCGCTGTGGGCCAGATCTTCCTTGCCCATATGGTGGGTCAGCGCGCCGCAACAGCCCATGCCGTTCGGGATCACCACCTCGCATCCCAAACGGCGCAGCAGCCGAATGGTCGCGTCATTGATATCGGTGTTCAGCGCCTTTTGCGCGCAACCTGTCATCAGCGCGACGCGCATCTTGTGCGGGGCGGTCGGGGCAAAGCTTTGCGGATCATCGTTGCGGCTGACCGGCGGAATGGTCTTTGGCGCCATCGCCAGCATGGCGCGCAAACGCGGATCGGGCAGCAACCGGGCAAAGGGCCGGGCGATCTTGGCCCCCAAGAGCGCCACCCGAAACCGCCCCGGATAGGGCAGCAACCGCGCCAGCAAAGACCGCAGAATCCGCTCGCCCAACGGGCGTTTATAGCGCTTTTCCACATAGGCGCGGGCGTGATCCAACAGATGCATGTAATGCACGCCCGACGGACAGGTCGTCATGCACGACAGGCACGACAGACAGCGATCCAGATGCTTGACCGTGTTCGGGTCGGGGTCGCGGTCTTTTTCCAGCATATCCTTGATCAGATAAATCCGGCCGCGCGGGCTGTCGAGCTCGTCTCCCAGCACCTGATAGGTGGGGCAAGTCGCCGTGCAAAACCCGCAATGCACGCAGGTCCGCAGGATCTGGTTCGACCGGGCAATGCCGGGGTCTTTCAACTGATCTTCGGTAAAGGTCGTTTGCATGGCTGTCTCGGTCGATGTTCGAAAAGGCGGATGGCAGGGGGTCAGCCCATCAGGCCGGGGTTCAGCACCCCGCGCGGGTCGAATTTCCGGCGCAGCCCGGCGGACAAATGCGCCACCGGGGCGGGTTCGGGGTGAAAGATCGGGATATCCCCATCCGCCGCGCCCCGGCGGATCAGCGTCGCATGGCCGCCCGTTTTGGCCAAAGCCCCGCGCACAAGGCCCGCCTCCGCATCGCCCGACATCCGCAGCCACAAAAGACCGCCGCCCCAATCCATCACCACCTCGGGCGAGGTGCCACCTTGGCGGAGGTCGGCCAGATACCCCGCCGCCGCCGAGGGGCGCAGACTAACGCGCCACACCGCACCCGGCTTGCCATGAAAGGCCGCGACATCGCGGATATCTTTCCACAACGCCGCAGACCGGTCGGCCGCATCCGTCACCACGACATCGCCAAAGCGCGACAGGCGCTGGCGCAGATGTTCCGTGCGATAAGCGACCGAGGGGGCAAAGCCTTCGACCCGGATCAGCGTGCCTTCGGCCCCGTGGGCCGCCCCCGTCACATCATAGGGCGAGGTCAGGGCATCGGTCATCGCCTCGACCGCCCTCGCCTCGCTCAGCCCGGAGAGGCCGAGGGTTGCCACCGTTTCGGGCGCGGGCAAGACCTTGAGGCTGACTTCGGTCAAGACGCCCAAGGTGCCCCAACTGCCCGCCATCAGCTTGACCAGATCATAGCCGGTCACGTTTTTCATCACGCGACCGCCATTCTTGATGACCTGCCCCTGACCATCCACAAAGCGCACGCCCAACAGCGCATCGCGGCAGGCACCGGCCTGCACACGCCGTGGGCCCGAGATATTGCCCGCGACCATTCCACCCACGGTCGGCAGGCCAGAGGTGCCCAAAAGCCCGCGCCAATCGGCAGGTTCAAAGGCAAGGCGCTGTCGTTCAGCCGCCAATTGCGCCTCGACCTCGGCCAAGGGCATTCCGGCCCCCACCACCAAAGTCAGCGCCCCGGGCTCATAAAGCTTTACACCGCCCAAGCCACGGGTCGACAGCGGCCGCGATCCGGAACCGCCCAGTCCGCGCGACGCACCACCAACGATGTGCAGCGCAGAGGGGGTCGATTGGATCGCTTCGGCCAGTTCGGCTTCGCTTGCCGGTTCCAGCATCATGCGGCCACCTCTTTTCCCTGATCAAAGCGGCGCGATGCGCTGTTGGCCAACGGAAACACCTTGGCCGGATTCAAAAGCCATTGCGGGTCAAACACATCCTTGACCGACATCTGCGCCTCAAGATCCTGTGGCGCATATTGCACCGTCATCAGATCGCGCTTTTCGATGCCCACGCCATGTTCGCCGGTCAGGCAGCCCCCAACCTCGACACAAAGCTTCAAGATATCGGCCCCGAACGCCTCGCAGCGTTCCAGATCGCCCGGCTTGTTCGCATTGTACAGGATCAGGGGGTGCATGTTGCCATCACCCGCATGGAACACATTGCCCACCGCCAGCCCATAGTCCTTGGACAATTCCCCGATCCGCCGCAGCACGAACGGCAGCGCCGAAACCGGGATCGTGCCATCCAGACACATGTAATCGTTGATCTGGCCCATGGCACCAAAGGCCGATTTGCGCCCAAGCCAGATGCGTTTGGCCTGATCCTCATCGGCGGCCTCGCGGAATTCGACCGGATTGTGGCGCAAGGCGATGTCCTTGATCCGGCGCAGCTGGTCCTGAATTTCTTCGGGGCTGCCTTCCACCTCGACGATCAAAAGCGCCTCGCAGGCGGGGTAGCCTGCCTTGGCAAAGGCTTCGCAGGCTTCGATGCAGGGGCGGTCCATGAATTCGATGGCGACCGGCAAGATCCCCGCCTTGATGATATCGGCGACGCAGGCGCCCGCGACCTCATTCGCATCAAATCCCATCAGCACCGGCAAGGCCCCCTCGGGCTTGGGCAAGATCCGCAGCCAAGCCTCGGTCACAACCCCCAACTGCCCCTCGCTGCCGCAGATCACGCCCAAGAGATCAAGCCCCGGCGCATCCATGTACGGCCCGCCGATGTGCAGGATGGTTCCATCCATCTGCACCATGGTCACGCCCAACAGGTTGTTGGTGGTTACCCCGTATTTCAGGCAATGCGCCCCGCCCGAATTCATCGCGATATTGCCGGCAATCGCACAGGCCAGTTGCGACGACGGATCGGGGGCATAGAAAAACCCGTCCGTTTCGACCGCGCCCGTCACCGAAAGATTGGTTCGCCCGGTCTGCACCTTGATCAGGCGATCATCATAATCGACCTCCAGCACCGCATTCATCCGCGCAACCCCAAGGATCACGCTATCGGCCGTCGGCAAGGCCCCCCCTGCCAATGACGTGCCAGACCCGCGCGGCACGACGGGCACGCCCTCTTGATGGCAAATCGTCAAGACCGCCGAAACCTCTTCGGTCGTGGCGGGCAGCACCGCAGCCATTGGCGGACAGCGATAGGCCGAAAGCGCATCGCATTCATAGGCCCGGGTTTCATCCGGATCAGAGATCACGGCCCCTTTTGGCAAGACTTCGGCCAAACGCGCGATCACACGCTCTCGTTTTGCCAGAATGCGCGGGCTGGGATCGGGCATTTGCATCGGAGACCTCTTGCCAGTCATCTAAAGGTGACATCGACCCTAACCCATAAATTGGTAAACCGAAATAACCAATTTCACCATAGCGCGCAAAATCGCGGGGCGTTAGTGTTGGCGCATGATGATGCATTTCACCCTTGGCGCCTTTGATCTGTCCGACCTTGTTGCCATCGGGCTGATCTTGGCCGTTTGGTGGCTGACCGGATATCTGGTTGAACATCCGCCCAAATCTCGGGCGTCGGTTTCGATCTTGATGGCGGAATATCGGCGCGAATGGATGCGGCAGTTCGTAACGCGGCAACCGCGCATCTTTGACGCCAGCATGATCGACAGCCTGCGTCAGGGCACCGCCTTTTTCGCTTCGGCCTCGATGATCGCCATCGGTGGCGGGGTCGCGCTGATCGGCAACAGCGCCAAGTTGCAGGGGTTGGCACAGGACCTGACCTTGGAAACCGAGACGGTGGGGATCGAACTCAAGATCATCCTTGTGATCGGATTTCTGGCAAATGCGCTGTTGAAATTCATCTGGGCGCACCGGCTGTTTGGCTATTGTTCGATCATCATGGCCGCCGTGCCGAATGATCCCGAACATGAGCTTTCGTTTCACCGCGCCGAGCAGGCCGCCGAAATCAACATCACGGCGGCCAAAAGTTTCAACCGGGGCCTGCGATCCATCTATTTCGCCCTCTCGGCCTTGGCTTGGCTGATGGGGCCCTATGCGCTGATGGGGGCGACGGCCCTGACCAGTCTGGTGCTGATGCGCCGGGAGTTCGCCTCGCAATCGCGGTTGGTCATTTTGGCAAAGGCAGCGAAATAGGGCGTCAGGCCCGTTTCGCGCCCCGCCGCCCCTCAACCAGCCACGCCCCCAGCGACAGGCTCGCCGTCAAAAGCAGCCACAGCCAGCCCGGCAAAAGGGCTTTTATGCGAATGTCTTGAACGACAAAGGCGTCGCGGGGCACGATCCCGATCCAGCCATTTCCGGCGGCCGGGCGGTTTTCGCGCACCTCGCGCAGGCTGGGCAGGCCATCCGACAGGCGCAACACCCCGCCAAGCGACGCATCAACCACAGGCTGCACCACATCAGCCGAGGCGATGGTCTGCACGAATTCACGCGGGGCCGACGGGCCAACCGCCACAACCCGGGTCAATTCGCCCTGCTGCAACCGATAAAGCCCCATCTGGGCCGCCATCATCTGCCCGGTGAACTGTCCGGGGGACGTTTCCTGCATGGGCACGACCGACTGTGCGCCATCTGGCCCGGTCACCGTCACATCGCCCGGGGGCGTTGGTTGGATGGTGCGCCGGGTCAGGGTCAGAACCTGACCTTGGGGGCCTTCGCTCGACAGGGCGGTCAGCGCCTCCTCTTCCAGTTCGGGCTCTTTCAGCATCCAATGCGCCAGACGCCGCAACAATTCCAATTGGGGGCCACCGCCTTCGAACCCACGCCCCCACAGCCACGCATGATCCGAGGCCAGAATGGCAACCCGCCCCAGATCAACGCGGTTCAGGATCAGCAGCGGGCGGGCGTCGGCCCCCTCCATCACCACCTGCCCGGCCAAGGGGGTGACATCGACCATACGCATCCAGCGGCCCCAGCCCCCTTCGGGCGCGGCCGCTTCCAGACCCTCGGTCACCGGGTGGCGATGGCCAAGCTCGGTCAGTTTGGGGGTAAAGCCCTTTTCAATGACCTGCGCCGTCGGGCTTGCGGGCAAAATATCAGCCATCGGCGACCGCCAGATCGAATCCACCGCGCCATATTCGGGGCCCGCCGCCACAAGAACCGTGCCCCCCTTGCGCACATATTGCACGATGTTTTCCATATAAGACATCGGCAAGATGCCCCGCATGCGATAGCGATCAAAAATGATCAGATCGAATTCGTCAATCTTTTCAACAAAGAGCTCTCGCGTAGGAAAGGCGATCAGCGACAGTTCCGAAACGGGAATGCCGTCTTGTTTTTCCGGGGGGCGCAGAATGGTGAAATGCACCAGATCGACCGAGGCGTCGGATTTCAACAAATTGCGCCAGACCCGTTCGCCCGCATGGGGTTCGCCCGAAACCAACAGCACGCGCAAGCGGTCACGCACCCCATTGATCTGAACCACCGCCGCATTGTTGCGGTCGGTCAATTCGCCTTCAACCCCCTCGACCGAGAATTGCAGCACATTCATGCCGCCATGGGGCAAGGTAACGGGAAGGGTCAGATCTTGGTTCACCGGCACGCGGTACACCTGCGGCGCATCGCTATCGACGGCAATCGTCAGATCGACCGTTCCATCTGGGTTGGGCGGGGCGGCCCCCTCATCCTCGATCCGCAGGGTCAGCTTGAATTCCTCGCCCAAAATGGCAAAGGCGGGCGCATCCTTGACCACAAGGCGCCGATCCCAATCCTTGGGTGTGCCGGTCAAAAGAACGTGGAACGGGGCCGGGAAATCGGGCGCAAGCTCGATGTCATGCACCTGCCCGTCCGAAATCAGCACGGCCCCAGCCAAACGGGCACGCGGCTCTTCGGCGTCGGCTTCGGCAAAGGCGGTCATGGCCAGACTGCCCGCATCCTTTTCGCCATCGCCAAACCGCACGACGCGCAATTCGGCCTGCCCCAGTGCCGCAACCTCGGCCTGCAGGCCGGCAATCGCCTCGGCCGTCTGGGCGGCGCGACCGCCCAATTGCTGGCTTGAACTTTCGTCGACAATGGCAATCACGATATTGGATTGCGCCTGCCGATCCTCTTCTTGCAGAGACGGATTGGCCAAGGCCCCCAGCAGGGCCACCGCCGCCAGCCCACGCAAGGGCCATCCGGCTAGCCCACGCCAGACCGCGATGATCAAAAGGATGACGGCAAAGCTGCACGCCCCCCACAGGACCGGCCATGGCACCAACGGGTCAAAGATCAGGCTTTGCGTCATTGCCCCAACCTATCCAACAGCGCAGGCACATGCACCTGATCCGATTTGTAGTTTCCGGTCAGCACATGCATGATCAGATTGACCCCAAAGCGATAGGCCATCTCGCGTTGCTGATCGCCCGCCATGCCGCGCCCAACCGGCAACAGCGGGATGCCGTCGTCATCCACGGCCCAAGCCGCCGCCCAGTCGTTGCCGCCGATGATCACCGGGGTCACACCGTCATTCAGATTGCGAAACGGCATCCCTTCGATCTTTTCGGCATCGGCAGGTGCGGCCTCAACCCAAACGGGGGCACCCGCAAACCGGCCCGGGAAATCCTGCAACAGATAGAACGACCGCGTCAGAACATGATCTTGCGGCACAACCTCCAGCGGCGGAATGCTAAGCCCGGCGGCAATTTCGCGCAGCCGCTGCGACTCGGCCGATGCGCCAGACCCGCCCAGATCGGAATCGCGGGTATCCATCAGGATCATGCCGCCCGACCGCAGATAATCGTTCAGCTTTTTATATGCCGCGTCCGAGGGCAGCGGCTGTGTTGGGGTGATCGGCCAGTAGAGAAAGGGAAAGAACGACAGTTCGTCCTTTTCAAGATCAACCCCGATCGGGGTGTCGGGTTCAACGGCCGTCCGCATCCACAACACGTCGCCCAAACCCATCAGCCCACGAAAGGCCACATCATCCAGACGGCTGTCACCGGTCAGGATATGGGCAAGCACCAGCCCCTTTGTGGCCCGGATGGCGAAATCGTCATTCGCCGCAGCGGTCTGGGCAGAAGAGGGCGCGGGCTGGCCAAAGACCGCAATCCCCAGAACCAAGACCGCAGCGCGACCCAGCCCCGACAGCCGCCCCGAAACCCACAACGCCGCCAAGATATCGATCATCAAGCCTCCAAAGGCCAACGAAAGGAACGACCCTTTGAGCGATTGTTCGGCCGGGGCATCCACGCCTTCGATCACGGTGCCTTGGGGCCATTGGGCTGCGGTCAGCACGGTATCGGGCCCGATCACATTCAGCGCGACACGCCGCTCGGCACCTGCATAAAGACCGGGTGGCAAGGTTTCCATCGGCCCCCCAGAGATGGCAAGGGCCAGATCCTCACCCTTGACGCCCGGCATTTCCCCGGCATCCGCCGCCTCGCCATAGGCGTCCAGAAACACTTCGGGCACCCAGATCTGACCGGAAAGTTCCGGATCGCCGGGCAAGGCGGGGCGCACGGAGACGGCCAACCGCTCCAGCATCTGCATGAACAGCCCGCTCAGCGGCAGGTTCGACCATTCGGCATTGGCCGTTACGTGAACCAGAACCACCTGCCCCTTGCCCACATCCTTGCGCGTCACAAGCGGCGTGCCATCGGTCAGGGCGGCAATGGTGCGCTGCGCCAGTTCGGGCGAGGGCTGGGCCAAAACCTGTGCGGTGATCTGCAAATCAGCGGGCAGCGGCAGACCAAAGAACGGGCTTTCCTTTGCAAAGGGGGCCAGCGTTTTCGGCTCCCCCCAACTCATGGCCCCGCCGACGGTGCGGCCCCCTTCGCGCAGGCGCACGGGCATCAGCGGGTCTTCTTCAAATCGGCTGACATCGCTGGCGGCAAGCTGGGGGCCGGCAAATCGCAACAAAAGACCGCCCTTATCCAGCCATGCCAACAGCGCCTCGGTGTCGGTGGCCGAAATCCGGGCGACATCGGCCATGATGATCACATCGGGCGAGGCAAGGAGAACGTCGCTCAGGCTCCCTTCGACCAGATCGGACAAGGGGGCCAAGGCCTGCCGCAGGTAATGGGTGGGCGAGAGGAGTTGCAGCCCCTCGCGGTCATCGCGGCCGCCCAGCAGGGCGACTTTGCGCCGTTTCAGGCTGTCATCGGTCAGAGAGACCGCCCCGGCCGACCGCAATCCCGCCACTTCAAACCGGGTGATGCGGTTGCGCAATTCGGCCGGCACGTCAAGCACCTGCTGGCTGCGCGCCTCGGTCCCGGCAAATGTCAGGGTCGCGCGGGCCAATTCGCGGTCGATCCCCGCCGGATCAGGGCCACGGGCAATCACGGACAGCTCAAGCGGACCTTGGGCGGGCAAACGGCTGGCCGAAAGGGTAATCTTGCCGTCGGCATTGTCGGCTGGATGCAGCGCGATCACCGGGCGCGGGCTTTGATACACGGTCAACAGGCCCCGGCTGGCCAGCAGATCGGCCAAATCGGCTTGGCCCGCTTTCTCCAGACCGTCGCTGAACCAGACCGTGTCAAATCCATCCGATGGCATCTGGTCGCGCCAACCGGTCAAGGCCTGGGGCGACCAAGCCTGCGGCGCCAGCGCGGCCAGCCGGGGGCTCACCGCCTCGGCCGTTTGAAAGGCGATGGGCTGAGGCCGGTCGGTCAGGCGCACCACGGCCACCGGGCGGCCCTGACGCCCCGCTTCGTCCACCACGGCGGCGGCGCGGTCCACCCGGCGGGCCCAATCCCGCGCATCGGCCCAATCGCCATCCAGCATCACCAGAACCGGCCCGGTGCCCGCCTGCTTTTGGCTGGGGTTCAGGATCGGCCCGGCAAAGGCAATGATGGCCGCCGCAATCGCCGCCATCCGCAAGGCCAGCAGCCACCACGGGGTCTTGTCGGTTTCGTTGTCTTCATCCGTCAGGCCCAGCAGCAGAACCACCCCCGGAAACCGCCGTCGGATCGGAGAAGGCGGCACCGCGCGCAGCAAAAGCCACAACAGCGGCAAAGCAATCAGCCCCGCCAGCAACAGCGGAGAGGCAAAGCCGATTGGGCCCAAAGTGACCATCACCGCCCCCCCTGCATCGCCTGAAACAGCCACAAAAGCGCCGTTTGCGCGGGGTGGCCGGTGTGGTGCACGGTCATTTGCCAGCCCGTCTTGGCCGCGATCTGGGTCAAGTGATCTTTGCGTTGGGCCAGACGGGTCAGGTATTTCTGCCGCAGATCCGAGGCCTGTTGCGTTTCATGGCGCAGCCCCCCGGTCATCGATTCAAAAATGGTGCGGCCCGCAAAGGGAAAATCCTCTTCGGCCGGGTCCAGCACCATGACCAAGGCCCCGCGCACCCCGCGATCCGCCGCCTGAATCAGGGCCTGATCGACCGCGGTCGGGTCCCCCAGGAAATCCGAGAAAAACACCGCGCGGCCATGGGGCACCATGCCATGGACCTCTGGCGCGCCATAATCTTGGGGCGATGCGTCGGCAGAGAGGGCCGCCGACAGTTTCACAAGCTGCGCCCGGCCCGGGCGTGGGGGCACGTCGGCACCGCACAGCCCAACCCGCTCCCCCCCGCGAAGCAACAAGACGGCCAAAGCCAGCGCCAAAAGCCGCGCCCGATCCGATTTGGTTTCGCGGCTCTTGTCGCCTGAAAAGGACATCGACTTGGCCGCATCAACCCAAAGCGACACAGATTGCGCCGCCTGCCATTCGCGTTCGCGCACGAAATGATGGTCAGACATGCCACTGCGCCGCCAGTCGATCAGCCGCAGACTGTCGCCCGGCATCGCGGCCCGGTATTGCCAGAATTCATCGCCCTGCCCCGACCGCCGACGACCGTGTTCGCCCAGCATGACCGTGGCCGCCAAAAACTCGGCCTGCGCCAACAAGGGCGGCAGAGACTGGCCAAGCGCCTCGGCCCGGGATTGCAACTCGTGGCTCACGCAGCGACCTCAACCCCCAAAACGCGGTTGGCCGTTCGGGAA
>JALQUQ010000079.1 GCA_023263735.1 Paracoccaceae bacterium
ATGATGAGCGACGATCGCATCCATGATCTGCTGAGCGACACGCGGGTGATCCGGTCGGGCCCCAAGATCGCGGCCATTCGCGAAAACGCCGCGTTCATCCGACGGGTCGATGCCGAAGAGGGCGGGTTTTCGGCCAAGATCGCCGCTTGGCCGGTCGAAGACTATATCGGGTTGCTGGATTGGCTGGGCAAGAATGGCAGCCGGTTGGGGGGCACGACGGGGCAATATCTGCTGCGGTTCATGGGAAAGGAAAGCTTTATCCTGACCCGCGATGTGGTGGCGCGGCTGCAACTGGAACAGATCATCGACGGCCCCGCCACGTCGAAAAAGGCGCTGGTGGCGATTCAGAGGGCGTTCAATGAATGGCGGGCGCAAAGTGGCCAAAGCCTAAACACGATCAGCCGGGTGTTGGCGCAAAGTCTGGACGGATGACATTGCCCGCGCCTGCCGCTATCACCGCCAAAACTGCATGAGGACCCGATGACCGAATTTCTGACCACACCCCAAGGCCGCAAGATCGCCTATCACCTGACGGCGGGCGCCGGGCCTGCCGTTGTTTTCCTGGGGGGATTCCGGTCGGATATGGAGGGGACCAAGGCGATTGCGCTGCAAGCTTGGGCCGAACAAACGGGGCGGGCGTTTCTGCGCTTTGATTATTCCGGTCATGGGCAATCCTCGGGCGCATTTCTTGATGGCGCGATTGGCGATTGGTTCGAAGACGCGCTGGCCGCCGTGTCGGCCTTGACCACGGGCCCGGTGGTTCTGGTCGGCTCTTCGATGGGCGGGTGGATTTCCCTATTGGTCGCGCGAGCCATGCCCCAACGGATTGCCGGTTTTGTTGGCATCGCCGCCGCTCCAGATTTCACCGAAGACAGCATGTGGGCCGGGTTTGACCCCCAGCAACGCGCGGATCTGGTGAAGAATGGGCGGGTCGAACTGCCGTCGGATTATTCGGATGAGCCTTATGTGATCACGCAGCGGTTGATCGAGGAGGGGCGGAACCAGTTGGTTTTGCGGTCGCCTTTGCGCATCGCGGCCCCGGTTCGGCTGTTGCAAGGCACCGATGACACCGATGTGCCGCCTTCGGTGGCGTTGCGGATCGTTGACCATGTCGATTGCGATGACCTGCGGCTGATCTTGGTCAAAGGGGCGGATCACCGGTTTTCGACGCCCGATTGTCTGGCATTGATCCAAGGCGCGGTTGAGGAGGTTTTGTCCAGAATTTGACCTTTTCGAACATTCTGGCCGACTGGCGCTGAACCGCTGCCAGAATAAATGCGTGTTTTCTGCAACTTGCCTGACAAGGTTCTTTCCCGATCTCGAAGGATTATCACTTTTGAGATAATGTTCTCGAAAGAGTTTGTGCGGGGCTGGTGCAGTGCAGGGTGCGATCCTATTCATTCCGGGCTTGATGCAGGACGCGCGGGTGTTTCTGCCGCAGATGGTTGCACTGGGCACTGGGCATTCCGTTCAAGTGTTCATCCCGGATGGCGATACGGTCGAACGGTTGTCAGAACGGTGCTTGGCCGATGCGCCGCCCCGGTTCACGGTCGTGGGGCACGGGCTGGGGGCCAATGTCGCAATCGATTTGATGCGCCGCGCGCCAGATCGCATTCAGTCGATGGTTCTGATGGCCGTCGATCCCTTGGCCGAGGCGCCGCAGACCGCCGCCCTGCGCGAGGACCGGATGGTTGCCGCCCGCGCGGGTCGGTTGAAAGAGGCGCTTTTGCAAGACGTGCCAGACAGCGCGCTTGCGGATTTCGCCGAAAAGTCGACCTTGCGTTTGCTGTTGCAAGACATGGCTTATGGGTTGGGGGAGGGGGTTTATCTGCGCCAGAGCAAGGCGCTGCAACGCCGCCCCGATCAGCAAAAGACCATTCGCAAGGCCACAGTGCCGACGCTGTTTCTGGCTGGAGATTTGGACACGGTGGTGCCCCGGCGGCGCATGGAATTTGCGCGGGACATGATGCCGCAATCGGCGCTTAGGGTTCTGCCCGAGGCAGGGCATCTTCCCAGCATCGAGCAGCCCGAAGACGTGGCGGCGGCCATAAAGTCCTTTATGGCCGGGCCGATGATTTTACGCTGAGGCGACGACGGTCGGCTTTTTCGGTGCAGCCGGGGCGCCCGAATTCGCGTCGATGAAATTCAACACCAGCGGGCGGATGTTCAGACGCCAGGATTTCCCGGCAAAAATCCCGTAGTGGCCCGCGCCCTCTTCCAGATGGCTGGCTTTCTTTTCCGCCGGAAGGTTGGTCAGCAGGTTCAATGCGGCAAGGCATTGACCGGGGGCCGATATGTCATCGCTCGACCCTTCGACGATCTTGACCGCCACATCGGTGATGGCCCCGAAATCAACCCGACGACCGGCCACGACGAATTCATTCTTGGCAATTTCACGGTTCTTGAAGATCCGCTCGACGGTCGAAAGGTAGAATTCCGCCGTCATGTCCATGACCGCAAGATATTCGTCATAGAAACGGTTGTGCGAATCATGATCCGACGCTTCGCCCCGGGCCACGCGCATGATCTGTTCGGAAAACGCCTTGGAATGGCGCTCTGCGTTCATCGACACAAAGCTGTGCAGTTGCAAAAGGCCCGGATAGACCAAACGGCCTGCGCCCGGATATTTGAAGCCAACCCGTTGAATGGCAAGCTGTTCCAGTTGCCCCATCGTGATGCGGTTGCCGAAATCTGTGACCTCGGTCGGGGCGGCATCAGGATCGACCGGGCCACCGATCAGGGTCAGGCTGCGCGGTTGGGCCTTGGGGTCTTCGGCCGCAAGATAGGCCGTCGCGGCAAGGGTCAGCGGCACCGGTTGGCACACAGCGATCACATGGGTGTCGGGGCCCAGATGACGCATGAAATCAACCAGATACAGCGTGTAATCTTCGATGTCGAATTTGCCCGCGCTGACCGGGATGTCGCGCGCATTGTGCCAATCGGTCACGTAGACGTCACAATCGGGCAAGAGCGAATGCACGGTCGAGCGGAGCAGTGTGGCATAATGTCCCGACATCGGGGCAACCAGCATCACTTTGCGCTTCATCGGCCCACGGCGGCGCACCGAAAAATGGATCAAATCACCAAAGGGGCGGCTCAATTCCGTCTTGATATCGACCAGATGGTCGGTGCCATCGGTGCCCACGATCGAGCGGATGCCCCAGTCGGGTTTGGCCACCATGCGCCCAAAGGTTCGTTCTGTCACCTCACCCCACGCTGCCGTCATCTGAACGAGCGGATTCATCGACAAAGCGAAAACCGGGTAAGAGGCCATGGCCCGCGCCGTCGCACCAAGCCATTCGTTGGTATTGCGCGCGGTCTCCATAAGGTCGTAAGTGTACATGTACTTCATTCGCGTCTCCATCCCAGCTTGGGGCCAAGCAATTCGTCGCTTTCCCCAACGGTACGCCGACGTTATGCTGCATGGCAGCACGATAAGAGGGTTTTGTTTGCATGACAACTGAAGACAACGGATCGGCACCAAAGTTGGAACGGCTACAATCCAATATGGCGAAGGTGGACGAGCTGTCTCAGCGCTTGGCTGCGGCCCTGGCAAAGCATCGCCCGATCGACAGTGCCCTGCATGGCCCCTCGCAAGAGATCTATATGAAGGCGGCTGCGGCCTATCTGGCCGAGATGATGCAGAACCCCTCAAAGATCATCGAGCATCAGGTCAGCTACTGGACCAAAAGCCTGCAACATTACATCGACGCACAACAGGCCCTTGCCGGTGGAAGCCTGAAAGCTCCCGCGGATTCCACCCCAAAGGATCGGCGGTTCTCGAACCCCCTGTGGGACACGCATCCGGCATTTAACTATATGAAACAACAGTATATGTTGAATTCCGAGGCGCTGAATACGGCGGTGAATGATCTGCAGATCCTTGACCCCAACGACAAGCGCCGCATCGACTATTTCACCCGTCAGATCATCGACCTGTTCTCGCCGACGAATTTTCTGGGCACCAACCCCGATGCGCTGGAACGTGCGGTGGAAACCGATGGCGAAAGTCTGGTGCGTGGTCTGGAAAATCTGGTCCGCGACATCGAAGCGAATGATGGGGAATTGCTGGTCACCCTGTCTGACCGCGATGCGTTCAAGCTGGGTCAAAATATCGCAACCACCAAAGGCTCGGTCGTCTATCGCAACAAGATGTTCGAACTGATCCAATACGCGCCGACCACCGAAAAGGTGCATCAGACGCCGATCGTGGTGTTCCCGCCGTGGATCAACAAATTCTACATCATGGACCTGAAACCCACCAATTCGCTGATCAAGTGGATCGTGGAACAGGGCTTTACCTTGTTCATGGTGTCTTGGGTGAACCCCGACAGCAGCTATGCCGAGGTCGGTCTGGATGATTACATCCGCGACGGTTTCATGCGGGCCATCGCCGAGGTGCGCCGGATCACCGGTGAAAAGCAGGTGAATGCCGTCGGATATTGCATTGCGGGAACGACCCTGTCGTTGACCTTGGCGCATCTGGAGCGTGCTGGCGACAAATCCGTCAAATCGGCAACCCTGTTCACGACCCTGACCGACTTCAGCGATCCGGGTGAGGTGGGCGTTTTCTTGGAAGACGACTTCCTTGACGGGATCGAACGGCAATGCGCGCGCGATGGGATCCTGTCCAAGTTCTTCATGGGCAAGACCTTCAGCTTCTTGCGGTCGAATGACCTGGTCTACCAGCCCGCCATCAAGAGCTATATGATGGGCGAGGCACCGCCCGCCTTTGATCTGTTGTTCTGGAACGGTGACGGCACGAACCTTCCGGCCAAGATGGCGGTCGAATATCTGCGGGGGCTGTGTCAGGGCGACGGTTTCGCGCGCGGCGAATTCCCCGTTTTTGGAGAGCCGGTCAGCCTGTCCGGGGTCAAGGTTCCGCTCTGTGCGATCGCATGTGAAACCGATCACATCGCCCATTGGCGGGGCAGCTTTAACGGCGTCAAGCAGATGGGGTCAAAGGACAAGACCTTTATCCTGTCCGAGTCTGGTCATATCGCCGGCATCATCAACCCGCCGTCCAAGGGCAAATACGGCCATTACACCAATGACGCGCCCGTCGCAGGCGCGCCCGAGGATTGGAAGGCCACGGCAACCTTTACGCCGGGCAGTTGGTGGCCGCGTTGGGGCGAATGGCTGGGCAGCCGCTCTGGCAAGATGGTCGCCGCGCGGATTCCGGGTGATTCGACCAATCCGGTCCTGTGCGACGCGCCCGGAACCTATGTCCTGTCGGCACGTCCTGCCGAAAGCAACTGATCCGAAAGGGAATTTTCTCCGCAACCTCGGGTTATGCTGCATCGCAGAAAAATGTTGCAATGCTGCGGTGCAGCATGTATAAGATTCCTCAGGACGCGGGACGATGGACCCGGTTGATTTAGGAGCATGGACATGAGCAAGACCCCCGACTTCACGAAAGTTATGCAGGACATGATGGCTTCGTTCCCGGTTGACGCATCGGCGTTCCAAAACGCATTCAAATCGCAAGCTGCGATGAACGAAAAGCTGTCGAAGGTCGCTTTGGAAGCTGCCGAAAAATCGACCGAGATCTCGGCCAAATGGGCCAAGGACACGATCGCAAAGTTCGGCGACCTGTCGAAAGCCAAAACCGAACCGACCGATTACACCAAAGCCGCAACCGATTTCGCTTCGGCTGCTGCTGAAATGGCTGCAGAAAACATGGCCGCATTCGCCGAAGTTGCCAAGAAAGTTCAGATGGAAACCGTCGAACTGATGCTGGCTGCTGGCAAGGAAATGTCGGAAGACGCAACCGCTGCTGTCAAGAAAGCAACCGCTGACGTGACCACCGTTGCGAAAAAGGCTGCTGCTGCAGCGAAGTAATCGCTCTGCAAACAGGAGCGTATTCGCTTCTAACCCTTAAAAGAAAGGGCGGGCCCTGCGGCTCGCCCTTTCTTTTTTCTGCGGTGGTGCTTAGACTTCTCTGCATAAGCAAAAAGAAGTGGGAGGTGGCCAATGGCCGATACTGAAAAGCCGCTGCTGATCAAGCGATATGCAAGCCGCCGTCTCTACAATACCGAAACGTCGGATTACGTGACCCTCGAAGATATTGCTGGTTTCATCCGCTCTGGCCGTGAGGTTCAGATCGTCGATCTGAAATCCGGCGATGACCTGACCCGGCAATACCTTCTGCAAATCGTGGCCGAGCATGAGGCCAAGGGCGAAAACGTTCTTCCGATTTCCGTGTTGACCGATCTGGTTCGCAGCTATGCGTCGAACGTCAATTCGGTCGTGCCGCAGTTTCTGGCCGCCAGTTTTGAAATGCTGCGCGAAGGTCAATCCAAGATGATGGAAAACCTGAGCAGCTTTTCGCATCCAATGGCCGCGATGCCGGGCTTTGAGGCGATGCGCAAGCAGCAAGAAGCCTTTATGAAGTCGATGATGGGCGGAATGCCGGGGTGGAGCGCGACCGGGCCACAGGCCGAACCTGCGACGGAAAAGTCGGGCTCTGACGATCTGGCACAGATCAAGCAACAACTGGCCGAGCTTCAAAAGAAGCTGTCCAAGCTGTAATCGGCCATGGCCGATGCTCAGGGCCGGGTGACGCTCTGGGGGATCGAGGTCTTTCTTGCCGTGGCAGAGGAAGGCTCGATTTCTGCGGCTGCCCGACGTTTGGGGGTCAGCCCGCCCGCAATCAGTCAGCAATTGGCAGCGCTGGAACAATCGCTGGGGGCGGCGCTGTTTGATCGTGCGGCGCGGCCCTTTGTTCTCACGCCTGCGGGGGCCGTCTTTCGGCGCCATGGCCAAGTGATCCTGAACACCGAATCCGAAGCGCGGGCCGAACTTTCCCGGTCTGATCCGCGCCGGTCGGTCACGCTGCGACTGGGCGTGATCGAAGATCTGGATGCCGAGGTGACACCAAGCCTGTTGCAGCGGCTGTCCCAAGATATTTCCGGCGCGCGGTTTCTGTTGGAAACCGGGGCCAGTCATCGGCTGATCGATGGGCTTGAGGCGCGGGCGCTGGATGTGGCAATTGCTGCCGAATTGGGAACCGAAGCCCCCGAGGAGGGCTGGCGCGAGGTGCATCCCCTGTTGGCCGATCCATTCGTGGCCGTGCGGCCGCCGGGGGCAAAGGCGGATGGCCCTTTGATCATGTATTCCACCCGCCAACTGATGGGCCGCCAGATTTCCAGTTATCTGGCCCAGAACAACCTGCATTTTCCCGTTCGTTTTGAGCTCGACAGTTACAACGCCATTCTGTCGCTGGTGGCGCAATCCGCAGGTTGGACGATCCTGACGCCCTTGGCGCTTCATCATGCGGCACGGTTCTTGCCGCAGGTGGAGGTCATGCCACTGCCGGGGGTGGGGCCAAGTCGGATCATCTCGGCCTCGGCTCGGGCGGGCGCGATGGGGGATTTCCCGCAGCGGGTGGCCGCCGAACTGCGGCCCCTGTTGACCGAGCGGGTGGTCGCGCCCGCTTTGGCCCGATGGCCATGGCTTGCGGGGCAGTTGCGGGTGCTTTAGGCCCCGCGAACCGCTTTGACCGCCGCCAAAAGTGCGGTTGCGATGATGTCCAATTCGTCCCGGGTCAAACGCGCCGGCAGGCGAAGATCGCAGGCTCGCATCAGCATCGCCCGGGTTTTCGGCAAATCGGGCGTTTCCCCCAGAAACTGCCAATTCCAAAACGCGCGGGCATTGCCGTCCGACAGGCCAAAGACCTGAACGGTACAACCGCGCGCCTTGGCCTCGGCTTGGAACTTTCGGGCCTGTTCGTCGGTCCAGTCGCCCACCAGATTGAATTGCAACGAGTCGGGCGCGCGGCTTTCCTGCGGAAGGGCAGGGGGAACCGCCAGATAGGCCGATTGGTTCAACAGCGCCGCCACATAGTCATGGTTTGCCAAACCGTCTTTGACCCGCCGATCCAGTTCCGGCAATTGCGCGCGGATCACAACGGCCGACAGGTTCTGCATCCGCGTGTTGTACAGCGGCAGCCGGTTTTGCCATTCGCAAAAGCTGTTTTGAAAGCCCGGATGTTTTTTCCAGTTTTCCTCATAAGCGCCCGACATGATCACGCATTTCGCCGCGATTTCCGGGTCGTCGGTGATCAGAATTCCGCCTTCGCCACCGTTGATCAGCTTGTAGGACTGAAAGCTGAAGCAGCCGATCTTGCCAAGTGTGCCGATATTGCGCCCCGACCATGTGGTGCCTAGCGAATGGGCGGCGTCTTCGATGACCGGGATGCCAGCCGCATCGGCCAAGGCCATGATCCGGTCCATGTCGCTGGTATGGCCGCGCATATGGCTGATCAGCACCGCATCAGCGCCGGGCAGTTTCGCCTCGAAATCCGCCAAATCGATCCGCAGATCATCGCCGACCTCAACCAGAACCGGCGTGCAATCGGCATGAACCACAGCCGATGGAACGGCGGCAAAGGTAAAGGCCGGAATCAGCACGCGCGCGCCACGGGGCAGGTCCAGCGCCCGCAGCGACAGGAACAATGCGGCCGAACAGCTTGCCACCGCCAAAGCATAACGCGCGCCCAAAATCTCGGCAAAATCGCGTTCCAGCAGGCTGACAGGCGCATCCTTGGGGGCCGTATAGCGGAACAGATCGCCCGACAGCAAAAGCCGCTCGATCTCGGCCCGGGCCGCTTCGGGAATGGGCTCTGCGTCGTAAACGTTGGGGAAGGCCATCTGTCCGTCGGGGGCCATATGCTGCAAATCCTTAAGGTCAGTTTAAGCTAGGCTTAAGGGAACAGAGCGCAGGATTCCAGTGACAATTGAATGAAAGGCGGCGACTTGCCGCCACGTTCACAGGCCAATACGGTCGCGGAGCGAAAACCACGTCATCGCCAAAACCAGCAACGGCCACCGCAGCCGCGCCCCGCCCGGAAAGCTGGGTTGTGGCAGCCGGGCCATCAGATCAAAGCCTTGGGCCTGCCCCTGCACCGCCAAGCCCATCAGTTTTCCCGCCAGCGTCGCCATCGCAACCCCGTGCCCCGAATAGCCCGAGGCCGAAAGCACATTGGGGGCGACGCGGGCGAAACAGGGCATGCGGTTCATCGTGATCGCAAGCGTGCCCCCCCAGGCAAAGTCGATCCGCGTGCCCTTTAGATGCGGGTAAACCTCCAACATCGGTTTGGTAACGGTCTTGATCACGTCGGGAAAGCGATAGCCATAGCTTTCGCCGCCGCCGAAAAGCAGGCGGTTATCTTCGGACAATCGCCAGTAATTGACGACAAATTTGGTGTCGGCCACCGCGATCGGGTCGCGCAAGACACGGGTCACTTCGGCACCCAGCGGCGCGGTCGCGACGATGAAATTGTTGATCGGCATCACCTTGGCGGCGACTTTCGGCTCTAGCCCGCCCAAATATCCGTTGCAGGCCAAAATCAGGTGGTCACAGCTGACCTGCCCCTGCGCCGTCTTGACCACGACCTTGGGCCCATGGGTGATCTGGGTGACCTCTGATCCCTCGTGGAGCGTGGCACCAGCGCGATGGGCCGCTTGGGCCAGACCGATGGCAAAGTTCAGCGGATGCAGATGGCCCGCCCCCCGGTCCAGATCACCGCCTTTATAGACGGGCGAGGGCACAAGCGCCTGCATCTCAGATCGGGTCAGGGGCGTGACTTGATCGTACCCGTAATCGCGCGCCAGCTTTTCCGCATAGGCATGCGAATGGCGCACCTCGCTTTCCGTGCGGCAGGCATGGGCGATGCCGGGATAGAATTTGACCGGCATCTGGTGCTGGTCGATCAGTTCCTTGACCAGCGTTTTGGCATCTTGGGCCAGATCCCACAGCCGATGGGCATCGTCTTTTCCGACGGTGGCCTCTAGCCAATCCTGTTCCTGCCGCTGGCCACTGCCGACCTGACCGCCATTGCGGCCCGAGGCGCCAAACCCCACGCGGTGCGCCTCAACGAGCACGACGCGCAAACCGGCTTGGGCCAGATGCAGCGCCGCCGACAGACCCGTATACCCGCCCCCCACAATGCAGACATCCGCCCCTTGATCCCCGCGCAAGGGCGGTTGGCGCGGAAAATCGGCGGCGGTCGCGGCGTAATAAGACGGGGGATAGTCCCCCGCCCGGTCGTTGGCATAAAGCAGGTTCATACGTTCAACAGCAGGTGTTCACGTTCCCACGGG
>JALQUQ010000007.1 GCA_023263735.1 Paracoccaceae bacterium
ATGGCCGTCATACAGCGCCACATCCCCCGCCAAGGTGTTTTCCTGCAGGTTCCAGTCTTCGCCCGTCAGACCCGTTGGAAGGTCGGCGCGCGTTACCACAGCCTTGACGCCGTCGAGCGCCAACGCCTTGGAGGCGTCGATCTTTAGAATCTTGGCATGCGCATGGGGGCTGCGGACCACCGCGCCGTGCAGCATTCCCGGCAGCGTGAAATCAGCACCATACCGGGCCCGGCCCGTCACCTTGTCCAATCCATCCGGGCGGTCGGGGCGCGTGCCAACCAGACGATATTGCGAAATCTGTTCGTCTTTTGCCATCACACGGCCTCCCGCATTTCGGCGGCGGCATCCTGCACGGCCCGCACGATCTTGTCATACCCTGTGCAGCGGCACAGGTTCCCCGCCAACCAGAACCGAACCTCTTCGTCGGTCGGATCTGGGTTCTGCTCCAACAGCGCCTTGGCGGCGACCAGAATGCCGGGGGTGCAAAAGCCGCACTGCAACGCCGCATGTTCAATGAATTTCCGCTGCAAGGGGTGCAGCGCACTCCCCTGAGCCAACCCCTCGACCGTCTGAATCTGTTTGCCCTGTGCTTCGGCCCCCAGAACAAGACACGAGCAGACCAGCGTGCCGTCAACCTGCACCGAACAGGCCCCACAATCGCCCGTGCCGCACCCTTCCTTGCTGCCGGTCAGGCCAAGGTGGTCGCGCAGACAGTCAAGCAGGCTTTCCCGCGGATCGGCCAGAAACTCGACGGCTTCGCCGTTGACCGTGGCAGAGACATGGATTTTGGTCATTTCGCGGTTCCTTTCGCGCGGTCGTAGGCGATCTTTGCCGCCCGGCGGGCCAGAACGCCTGCCAGTTCGATACGGAATTCCTTGGTGCCCCGCCGATCGGTGATCGGCTTGGCGGCGCCTTCCGCAGCCTTGCCAAGCGCCGCAAGGGCAGCATCATCCAGCGTGGTGCCAATGATCGCCGCGGCGGCCTCTTCGACCAAAAGAACGGTCGGCGCCACAGCCCCCAGCGCCACACGGGCCGCGCGGATCACATCCGCTTCGACCGTCAGGCTGACGGCACAGCCCACCACGGCGATGTCCATTTCTGTACGGGGAATAAAGCGCAGATAGGCATCGCCCCCCTTTTCGCCGCGCGGTGGCAGGATCACGGCCGAAATCACATCGCCCTTTTGCAGGGTGGTCTTGCCGGGCCCCGCCGGGATCGTCTCGACTGGAACCACGCGCACACCTGCGGCATTGGTCACTTCGACCATTGCGCCGGCCGCCACCAGCCCCGGAACCGAATCCGCGGCGGGAGAGCCGTTGCACAGGTTGCCGACCAATGTCGCGCGCCCTTGCACCTGGGTTGAACCCACAAGGTTCATCCCTTCGACCACACCGGGCCATTCCGCCCTCAAATCTTCATGGCGCCGCAGGTCCATCCCCGAAACGGCAACGCCAATCCGCCAGCCGCCATCGGCCGTCCGCACGACATCAAACACGCCCGGAATCTGTTTGACGTCGATCAGATCTTCCGGCGTGACCATGCCGGCCCGCAATTGCACCAAGACATCTGTCCCGCCGGCCAAGAACCGTGTGAGTCCGCTGGCCGCGGCTGCGATGCGTGAGGCATCGGCAAATGTTGGCGGTCTGTGAAAATTCATGCGTCCTCCCATGGCCTGCGCCATCACATCCAGTGTTCAAACAGGATCAGGCGCACGGGCATCGTGCGCCTGACCAAACCTCGTTTCGGCAGCCCGGTGCCGATGCCCGCAGGGATCACTCCCCCGCGAATTCCTTTTGGTGCAGCCATTCCGCGTGCTTTGGCGCCCGCTTGGTGCGGCTCCATTCCTCCAGCATGTCCCATTTGACCGAATCCAGTCGGGATAGGTTTCCGCCTTGGTTCGGTGTTGGCGCCGCCAGTTCGATCCGGTGGCCGTTGGGGTCAAAGAAATAGATCGAGTCAAAGATCGTATGGTCGGTCACGCCAAGAACGGCGATGCCGTTGTCCTCCAGATGGGTCTTGTATTCGACAAGGGCCTCCCGGTCCTTGACCTGAAACGCGATATGCTGAACCCAAACCGGCGTATTTTCATCGCGGCCCATCTCGGGCTTGGTCGGCAGTTCAAAAAACGCAAGGATGTTCCCATCACCGGCATCAAGGAACACGTGCATATAGGGGTCAGGCTCATGGGTTGACGGGACCTGATCCTCGGCAATCGCAAGGACGAACCCCATGTTCAGCATCTTGGTATAAAACTCGACCGTCTGCTTGGCATCCTTGCAGCGGTAGGCCACGTGGTGAATGCGCTCGATTTTCATTTCCGTCTCCATTTGGTTGCACTTGCAACCATTTAGGCGCACTCGCGGCGGGCTTTCTTGATCTAGATCAATTTGACAAAAGAAAATTGATTAGTCCAATACAAATTTCACGACCGGAAAGGCTCCCCTCGAAAGGGGAGCCGCAGGGCCTTAGCCGTGCAGTTCGTTCCACATCTGGCGGTCGCGCTCGGCGGTCCAGACCCGGGGGGTATCAATGCCGCGGGCCTCATCAAAGGCGCGAGTCACGTTGAACGGCAGGCAATGTTCATAAATGGCAAAGTCACCAAACTTTGAATCGCACGATGCCCGCACAGCATCCCATGAGGCGCGCAGCGAGCCACCGCGCGACACAATGCGTTTGACCGGCGCATAGGTACTATCAACGAAATCGCGGGTGGATTCGATCGCCTTGGTGACCATCTCCTCGCCCACCAAAGCATCGCCACGCCCGGGCGCAATCGACTTTGGCTTAAAGGCCGCGATGGCGTCGAGGGTCGCGCCCCAATCGCCGTAATGGGCATCACCACAGTAGCAGGCCGAATGATATTCGACGATATCGCCGGTAAACATCACTTCCTGATCCGGGACCCAGATCACAGCATCACCCGCCGTATGGGCCCGGCCCGGGGTCATGATATCAACCCGGCGCTTGCCCAGAATAACCGTCATCTTGTCGCGAAAGGTCGTCGTGGGGCGGGTCAGGCCGGGGATTTCCTCATGCCCTTGGAACAGACGCGGGAACCGGCCAAATTCGCTGTCCCAGTCCTCTTGACCGCGCTCTTCGACCATCGCTGCGGCCTTTTCCGACATGATGATCTCGCGCGCACCATAGGCGCTGGCCCCCAATACCCGAACGGCATGATAATGGGTCAGCACGACGTGGCTGATCGGCTTGTCCGTGACCGTACGGACGCATTCGATGACTTTGCGCGCCAGACGCGGGGTGGCCTGCGCCTCGACGATCATGACACTTTCGTCGCCGATGATCACACCGGTGTTGGGGTCACCCTCGGCAGTAAAGGCGTAAAGCCCTTCACCGACCTCGGTGAAGCTCACCTTTTTTTCGGCCATGTCGCCTTGGCTTGCGAACGCTTTCGACATGTTTCACTCCTGATCTGATTATGTTCTGAGGGGGCGCGCCGCGACCAACTGGCCCGCGCAATCGCCAAACCCGATTTGATATCCGTCACCCTTGGCCACGCCGCGCAGGGTCAGGGTGTCACCATCCTCGATAAAGGTGCGCGTCTCGCCCGTGTTCAGCGTCAGCGGCTCTTTGCCGCCCCAACTCAGCTCCAAAAGCGAACCGCGGCTCTCTTTGGTCGGGCCCGAAATCGTTCCCGACCCCAGCAAATCCCCCACCCGCATCGGGCACCCCGAGGTGGTGTGGTGGGCCAGCTGCTGGGCCGCCGAATAGTACATTTCCCGGTAATTGGTGCGGGAAATGATCGTTTCCCCCTTGCCAGCAGGCGCGATGGCAACCTCAAGCGCGATGTCGTACAGCATCGGCCCCGGTTCTGCGAGATAGTCGAGAAGCGGTTTTTCCCGCTCGGGCGTCGAGGTTCGGAAAGGCTCAAGCGCGGCGGCGGTCACGATCCAAGGGCTGATCGTCGTGGCCGTTGCCTTTGCCTGAAACGGCCCCAAGGGCTGGTATTCCCAAGCCTGAATATCGCGCGCGGACCAGTCGTTCAGCAGCACATAGCCAAAGATGTTGTCGAACGCCTCGGCCACCGTGATCTGACCCGAAGACGGCTGCCCAACGATGGCGCCCATCTCCAGCTCAAGGTCGAAACGCTGCGACGGACCAAAGCGCGGCACATCCTCATTCGCGCCCTTGATCTGGCCATTGGGGCGCACCACCGGCGTGCCCGACACCACCACCGAAGAGGCGCGGCCGTTATACCCGATCGGAATGTGCAACCAGTTGGGCGGCAGTGCGTTTTCCGGACCACGGAACATGCTGCCCACGTTGAAGGCATGGTTCCGGCCGGCATAAAAATCTGTATATTCGGTCACACTGATCGGCATGTGCAGCTTTGCTTGCGCCAGTGGCACCAGATAGCCCGTCAGACGGGACTGATCGGCCGATCCTTCGGCCAGCATCGCCGTCAATTGCGCGCGAAGGCGCGCCCATGCGTCCTTGCCCTGCGCCATGAACGCATTCCACGAGCCGGTTTGCAGCGCGCCGTTGCAGTCAAGCAGGCCGTCCCCTTCCATCGCGGCAAGGTCCAGCACCAAATCCCCGATGGCCACTCCGCAACGCGGGGACGTCCCATCGGTTGAAAAGACCCCGTAGGGCAAGTTGTTGAGGGGAAAAGGCGTGTCAGCCGAATTGGCGCTGGCAACCCAAGAAGGTTTGAGTGCGGTCAATGTGGTCTCCTCGTCAGGTGGCATCGACTTGCGCTTCGGGGCGTGCCGCCGCGAAAGCGGGCAATTCAAGGCAGCGCGCCTCGATCTCGGTCAGTCGCGCAAGGGCCGAGAGATCCGCCCCCCAGCGATGCGCATTGTAAAGCTGCGGCACCAGGCAAATATCGGCAAGGCAGGGCGCATCGCCAAAGCAGAACGGCGTATCCGGGCGGATCAGGGCTGCAAAGGCAGCAAGCCCCTGCGTCATCCAATCATTCATCCAGACCACGGCCTCATCCTGACTGTGGCCCATCGCCTTCAACCGCCCGATAACGCGCAGGTTGTTGACGGGATGGATATCGGTCGCAATCGTCAAGGCCGCCGCCCGAACCTGAGCCCGCTCATACGGGTCGGAAGGCAGCAAGGCTGGGGTTGGATGGGTTTCCTCCAGCCAATCCAGAATGGCCATCGATTGGGTCAGGATGCGCCCGTCATCCAGAACCAGCGTCGGAACCCCGCGGCCCGGATTGATCGACCGATACGCCGCGGACCCCTGCTCACCAGCAACCAGATTGACCGACACATGCGTGTGATCAACCTGCTTGAGGTTCAGGGCAATCCTGACCCGATACGATGTCGTTGATCGCCAATACCCGTAAAGCTTCATTTCTTGCCCGGCGTGCCGTCAAATTTCTTTTCCAGATCCGTCCAGCAATCGATGTAGTCATCCTGCAAGGGCGCTTCTTTGCCAGCGAACTCGGTCAAGTGCTGTGGGAACCGGGTTTCAAACATAAAGGACATCGTCTCCTCAAGTTTGTGCGGTTTAAGCGCCGCATTCGATGCCCCCTCAAAGGCATTCTTGTCGGGACCATGCGGCAGCATCATGTTGTGAAGGCTCATCCCACCAGGCACAAAACCTTGGGGTTTTGCGTCATATTGGCCGTAAATGTTGCCCATCAATTCCGACATGATGTTCTTGTGATACCATGGGGGACGGAACGTGTCTTCCGCCACCATCCAACGATCCCTGAACAGCACAAAGTCGATATTGGCGGTTCCCGGCACCCCCGACGGCGCGGTCAGCACGGTAAAGATCGACGGATCAGGGTGATCAAACAGGATCGCACCAACCGGGCAATATGTGCGCAGGTCGTATTTGTACGGCGCGTAATTCCCATGCCACGCCACCACGTCCAGCGGGCTTTGCCCGATTCTGGTTTCATGAAACTGCCCGCACCATTTGATCGTCAGGGTCGAAGGGACCTCACGATCTTCAAAGGCCGCAACAGGCGCCTTGAAGTCACGCGGATTGGCCAAGGCATTGGCCCCGATCGGGCCACGGGCCGGCAGTTCGAATTTCTGGCCATAGTTTTCGCAGACAAATCCGCGGCAGGGCCCTTCCAGCACTTCGACCCGGTAAACCAGGCCGCGCGGAAGGATCGCAATTTCCTTAGGCTCGACGTCGATGATCCCCAATTCGGTTGCAAAGCGCAGACGCCCCTGCTGCGGCACCACCAGCAATTCGCTGTCGGCCGAGTAGAAATAGGCATCCTGCATCGATTTGGTGACCAGATAGACATGGGCCGCCATGCCCACTTGGGTATTCACATCACCCGCCGTCGTCATGGTCCGCATGCCGGTCAACCAGGTCAGATCCTCACCCGTTGGCTCAACCGGGTCCCAGCGGTACTGACCAAGCGAGGTCACCCCTTCGGGGATGTGGGGCGCAGATTTCCAATAGGGCAGGTCGATCCGTTTGTACCGAGCCGAATGTTTGACGCTGGGCCGAATGCGATAGGTCCATGTGCGTTCGGGCGGATGGGCCGTGAACGCCGTGCCCGACAACTGTTCGCCATAAAGGCCATAGTTGCATTTTTGCGGGCTGTTCATCCCCTGCGGCAAGGCGCCTGGAAGCGCCTCGGTCTCGAAATCGTTGCCAAAGCCCGGCATGTAACCGGCATGCGTACCCGTCACGTCGGTGGAGCGGATCATGCCCTTGGGAAGGTCATAGGCCGTCATATTTTCGAATCCCCGTTAAATGTATATACAGTTCATCATAAAACGATTGCACATGCAACCAATCATGCAAATTAGTTCGCAATTAACGAATTTGCATGATGCCGCTTCTTTGCACAATCCTTGAAGAACATCCCCGGCCATTGGCGCTGCGAGACTTGAAACAGGTCGGCCCGACCGCATCAGCGATCGGGCCGGTTTTGTTAGACCTTACGGCGACCCGTTAGTTGAACAGGGCGAACAGCTTGGCCTCGTCCATCAGCGACGACAGGTCGGCATCCGGCGGGGCCTTGTCCGAGCACTTCGGAACAACGTTGTTCACGCTGTCTGCATAGACATAGGGAACAACGCCAAGGGGTTCGTTCCACTCGATGCCGTTGTGCGCGGCCAAAGCCTGACGCAGGGCAAAGCGCACGTCGCCGGTCGAGCCGTCAACGGCCAGGTACGGCCAAGCCGTGCCATCTGCCAAGGCGGCATTGTACATGCAGTTCAGTTCGTTCGAGGTAGCGATCGTTGCGATGGCCGGAACGCGCACGCCAGCTTGCTGGAATGCCTTGATGGTGGCCAGCGAGGTCACGCCGTAGTCCGAAGCGATCGCGTCGATGGTGTCGCCGTATTTGGCGATCAGGCCGGCCGCCGCTTTCTGGGCATCAGCCGGGTTCCAGTTCATCGCGATGAAGTTTTCATCCAGCAGTTTCAGGTCGGGGTACTTGGACAGGCCTTCCTTGAAACCCTTCATGAAATCAGCCGACGACGCCGCGCCAGCCGGGCCACCCGACATCAGCACGTTGCCTTTGCCATTCAAGGCCACGTTCAGCCAGTCAGCATACTGGATGCCGATGGCGATCGAGTCCTGATAGGGGTTGACGGCATAATCGGTGCCCACGGTGCCCGACAGAACGCCAAAGTAGGGAACCATGGTCGTGCCGTTGCCGTTCGCGGCCTTGTAAGCCGGAATGGCGGCGTCACCGAAATCGGTGAAGGCCAGAATGATCTCATAGCCTTGGGTCGCAAAGCCATTGATCGCTGCGGCATAAGCCTGCTGATCACCACCCGCGTCGACATGGTCGGTCACCGTCAGGTTCGGGCATTTCGACGCCTCGTCCTGCAGTTCTGCATAGGTGATCTTGCGCCAGGTGTCGCCACCGTAACCGTCGATCAGGGCGATGCGGATCGGGTCCGAGCCGCAGAGCTGGGTGATGTCACCGCCCTGATCAACGCGGATCGTTTCTGCGAAAGCGACAGAGCCGACAAGTGCGGCAGCGGCCGTGGTGGCTGAAAGAAGCGCGGCGCGCTTCAGGATCGTCTTGCTGGTCATCTAATCCTCCCTTGACCTAAGCGGGTGTTCTGGCCGCTTGCGCAGCCCACGTCTCGTGCGGCCCTCAGGCCGCGGCCTTGATCATGTCGGCGGCTTTTTCCGCAATCATGATGGTCGGCGCATTCGTGTTGCCGCTGGTCAAGGTGGGCATGACCGAGGCATCGACCACGCGCAGGCCCGCAAGGCCATGGACGCGCAGTTCGTCATCGACAACGGCCATCGAGTCGTGGCCCATCTTGCAGGTGCCAACGGGGTGATAGACGCTGTTGCAATCTTCCTTGATATATTCGTCCAGTTCGGCGTCGGTCTGCTTGGCTTTGCCCGGCAGGTATTCGTCGCCACGGATCGCATCAAAGGCCTTCTGCGACAGGATTTCCCGCGTCAGGCGCAGACCATCGCGCAGCACGCGCAGATCGTCCGGCACAGACAGGAAGTTCGGGTCGAGTTCGGGCAACTGGAACGGGTCGCTGGACTTTGCCATCACCGTGCCGCGGCTTTGCGGACGCGAGATGTTGAAGTATGGCATGCACCCTTCGACGTTGATGATCTCGCGGCCGTGGTCCTTGTACATGATGTTGTTGAAGTGCGTCTGCAAATCCGGCGCGACCAAGTCTTCGCGGGTTTTCAGGAACGACATGACTTCAACGCCATGGCCTGCCACCGGCCCCTTGCCCGTGGTGTAATACTGCAGCAGCGCCAAAGCGGCCGCGTAGGGTTTGGTCTGGTTCAGCAGCGAAATCGGCTTGGACAATCCCTGCTTGACCGAGCTTGCAAGGTGATCCTGCAAATTCCGGCCAACGCCTTTCAACTCATGAACGGTCCGAACACCGATACGCGACAGGTGATCCGAGTCACCGATGCCCGAGATTTGCAGCAGATGCGGAGAGTTGAAGGTTCCGCCGCACAAGATCACTTCCTTGTCGGCATAAAGCGTCTGCTTCTGACGGCCCTGAATGAATTCGACACCGACAGCCCGACCGCCCTTGATGAGGATCCGCGACACCATGGCCTTGGTATAGAACGACAGGTTCTTGCGCTTTTTCACCGGGGTCACATAGCAGCGCGACACACTGGAGCGGATGCCGTCGCGCACGGTCCCGTCACAGGGGCCAACGCCGAACTGCTCACCGCCATTCAGGTCTTCATTATAGGGAATGCCCATTTGCAGGCAGGCATCGCGATAGGCGACGCAGGGCTCTGCCAGAATTTCGTTCCGCGTGGTGGACAGCGGGCCATCATAGCCGTGGACATCCTTGTCCCCACCGCCGCCCCAATTTTCGGCCCGACGGAAATAGGGCAGAATGCTTTCATAATCCCAACCCTTGTTGCCCAATTGGGCCCAATGGTCATAGTCGGTACGGTGCCCACGGGTGTAGATCATGCCATTGACCGTGGTGCAGCCGCCGATGCTTTTGGCACGGGGCACGAACATGACACGGTTGTTCACATGTTTCTGCGGAACCGTGTAATAACCCCAGTCCAACTGAAGCGTCTGCATCAGACGGAAATAGCCCATAGGCATATGAATCCATGGGCTTTTATCCCAGTCGCCCGCCTCGATCACGGCCACTTCGACATTTGGGTCCGCGCTCAGCCGGTTGGTCAATACAGCCCCACCCGAGCCAGCACCGATGATGATGTAATCGGGCATTTCCAGATCCTCCCCTAGGCTGCGCCTTACGTCGCCAGCATGACCCGGGCCGCAGATCTGGCGGCCCTTCCCCGTGGAGAAAAGGTTTGGCATGCACTAATCTCTTAGTCAATAAATAATTCGTCTAATGCGAATTGATTTTCACATATCAAGCGAACGCAGGCAAAATTGAACCGTGGCCCGCGGGCGGGCAACGGGCGAAAGCCCCAGAGATCTTTGGGAAATCTTGCGCCGAACCCGCGAGGGGGACGCCCTGCGAAAGGCTTTGCCCCCGCTCAATCCTTGGAGAAATTGTCCTTTGGCAAAGGCTGCTGCGCCCAACATCCCCCGGCAGGCGGTGAAGATTGTGCAGCACGGAAGCGTGGATTAGAATCTGTACGCTTGCGATCTGACAGACTTCCGCAATAAGCTAAGTCATATGTAATTAACGAACAAACTTTTCGACCCGAGCTGTTGTCGGGTGGGCATCTGGAGAACACTATGGTCGAAGGCGCGCGCGGAATCCAGTCGGTGGAAGTCAGCGGCCGCATTTTGCGTGCCCTTGCCCGCAGTGCCCGGCCCATGATGCTGAAAGATCTTGCCGAAGATGCCGATCTGAAACCCGCGCAATGCCACGCTTACCTGACCAGCCTCAAGAACGTGGGCTTTGTCCGGCAGGATTGGGCAACCGGGTTGTATTCCGCTGGCCCCTTTGCGCTGCGGCTGGGGGTCAGTTGGCTGAACGGCAACCCCCAGACGGCGGCGGCAAAACTGGAATTGAAGGTTTTGGCCGAAGATTTCGGCGTTATGGCCCTGATCGTCGTCTGGAGCAGCTTTGGCCCCTCGATCGCGCATACATATGCCGGATGGACACAGGCCAGCCTTAACCTGCGTCAGGGGTCGATCTTCTCGGTCACGGGTTCGGCGAATGGTCGGCTTTTCGCCGCTTTTGGGGGGGCGCCGGAAATTGCCCCGATGATCGAGGCAGAACTTTCGCGCAAGGCGCAAAAGGCGGGAATCGGCGAGGATGTCGAGACAGAAGATTTCCCCGAAAGGATTGGGGAAATCCGCGCACAGGGCTATTCGGTCGCCGAAGGGCGCCCGATTCCCGGCGTGAATGCGGTCAGTGTGCCGATCTTTGCGCCAACGGGGGAATTGGCTTTTGTGGCCTCGCTCATCGGATCGGCCGCCAATCTGCCTGTGGGGCGCGATGCACCTGCCGTTTTGCGGATGCTGCAACTTGGCCGCACGCTTTCGGCAACAGCCGCAGACCCCGGCACCCGGCAAAAGGAGTCGGCTGAATGAGCTTTCCCATCAACAAACGCCGCACCAAGGAAAAGAAATCCGACGTGCGCGGGGTGCAATCGATCGAACTTGGCTCTCGGTTGCTGGAAGCGCTCTGCCAAGAAGCTGAACCGATGATGCTAAAGGATCTGGCCAAGATTTCGGGCTTTGCCCCCGCGCAGGCCCATGCCTATCTGGTCAGCTATAAAAAGATCGGCGTTGTCGAACAGGATGCCGAAACCGGCCGCTATTTCCTTGGCCCGTTTGCCGTGCAACTGGGACTGACCGCGATGCGGACGATGGACCCGATGGAACTGGCGCGCGAGGCGGTTTCAGAACTGTCGGATCGCACCGCACTGAATGTTGCCATCGTTGTCTGGGGATCGTTCGGGCCAACCGTCGTACAGGTCGAGGAGAGCGGCATCCATATCAACATGAACACGCGGCCCGGCACCGTCTATTCCATGTCGGGCACCGCAAGCGGACTGGTCTTTTCGGCCTTCCTGCCCGAACAGGAAGTCAAGGACGCCATGGCGCAAGAAAAACGCGAACCCGCCGGTTCGGGCCGGGTTGGAACCAGCCGTTTTGTCGGCCGGCGTGAAATTGAACAGATTCGGGAACAGGGATTTGCCACGGTCGAGAGCCCTCCGGTTCCCGGGGTTCACGCCTATTCTGCCCCGGTCTTTGACCACTCGGGCCAGATCGTTCTGGCCATCACCATCATCGGGCAGGATCATTTCATCGAACCCCGCGCCGACTCCGAATTCATCCCCGCCCTTCTGGAAACCACTCGCACGCTTTCTTTCGGGTTGGGCTTTCGCGCGTCCAAGGGGTAGCGACGGCCCGTCCCTGCCCCCAATCCACTGGGCTGGGGGCATGAACCAGAAGGCCCAAGCGGGCCTGCCGCCGTTCAGGTCAACGAGAAAAAGACGTTGGTTTGCCCGGTTCCCGACGACGGGAAATATTCGGTCACAACCTCGCCTTTGCCTTTGTATGCATCCCACCCCAGTGCGCCGAACAACATGACGGTGTCGTGCATGTCGCCCTCGCCATCGCAATACTTGGCATAGTCGGGCAACATCTGCAGGAAAAGCTCGGTCTCGCCGTTCTGCCAAAGCTCTAACACCCGACGGTCCACCACTTCGTTGAACTTTGACGAGATGGTAAAGGTGCCATTATTCGCGGCATAAATGTCGTTCGGCCAGATCTTGTGACTCAGCGACCCCGAGGCGATCAAGGCGACCTTGCTGTCCGAAGCCTCAATCGCCTTTCGGATCGCGGCCCCCAATCGGCGCGAACTTTCAAGGCTGTGAACCGTGCACATCGCGGCAACGGAAACCACCTTCAACGCGGCGTCACCGTTCATATAGCGCATGGGAACCAATGTGCCGTATTCCAGCTCCAAACTGTCCACCTGATGCGACAGCGTATAAACCCCATCCTCTGTCGCCGTTTTGGCAATCAGGTCACCAAGGGCCGCATTGCCCTGATACTCATAGGGCAAATCCTTGATAAACTGCGGAAATTCGTTCGAGGTAAACAGCCCCTTGAACCGGTGGTTGGCATTGACGTGATAGGCGGCATTGACCAGCCAGTGGGTATCCAGCACGACAAAAGTGTCGGCCCCAGCCTCTCGCGCGCGACGCCCGATTTCCCGGTGTCCGTCGATGGCGGCCTGACGCTTGCCTTTCAATGGCCCCTCTTGCTCTGACATGACCATGGTCGGCACATGCGTGCATTTGGCGGCAAGAACGAGTTCTCCCATTAATCCCTCCCAAGAAAATTAACATGTTCAGTATATCCGAACGGGAAGGGGCGGATTTGATCGAAATCAACTTCGCAAGAAAGTTCCCCGCAGGCGGCCATGGCCTTGCGCCATCCCATGTGGCATGCGCACAGCCCACCGGGAAGGATCGCGCTACTTCGGGTCGTTTTTGGCAACGGCCGATTTGCCGCCTGCCCGACTCTGGCCCTGCCTTGCCTTATCCAGCAGGTCCATCACAACGGGGTTCGGAAACCGACGTTGAAGCGTGACGGCGTAAAAATCCTCTCCGATATCAAGATCAAACGGCGCCGTGACCAAAAGCCCCTCGCGCAGTTCGTCGGCCAAAACGACGGCGGGGGTGATGGCAAGGCCCGCGTCTTCTCGGGCCAAAAGGCGGATCATGGCCATATCGTCCACCTCGGCCGCCACCTGCGGCCGAATGCCGAGCCGGGTGATCAGACTGTCAAATCCCGTGCGGATCGAACTGTCGGTCGGCAGAATCACGGGTTCCTTGGCCAGCATGTCTTCCAACGTTGCATGCCGCAGCCTGTGGGGGGTGCCGTGCAACAGGACTTTCTGTTCCGCGACGCGATGCGCGATAAAGCTGGAAAACACATCCCGCGCGGGCGGTTCGGTCGTCAAAACCACATCGACCGCCATCGATTGCAGGGCATCGAACAAAACCGCCGCACTGCCCGAGCGAAGAACGATTTCAACATCTTTCCGCCCGATGACCGGGGCCAGAAACCCGATCTGAAAATTGCGCGACAGCGTGGAAATCGCCCCGATCCGCACGGTTTTCCGCCCCGCCGACGCCTGCCGCCATGTCGCTGCAAGCTCTTCGCCCGCCTCAAAAATCCGTTCGGAATAATCCAGCGTGATGTGCCCGATCTCGGTCAACAAAAGCTGTCGGCCGCGACGTTCGAACAACGGGTGGCCAATTCGGGCCTCAAGCGTGCGGATCTGCGTTGAAAGCGCTGATTGCGAGACGTTCAGACGTTCGGCCGTGCGCGTCAGATTTCCATCCTTCGCAACTTCGCGGAAATAACGGAGATGATGATAATTCAGATCGGTCATCGTTCTATTTTACAGAACGAAAAGCCGCAAACAATGAATTTTTCTTCACGATCAGTCGCGGTTACCTCTGCCCGGAACGGAACGGAGATCGCCATGACTTTTCTTTTGTTGCTGCCCCCTTTGCTGCTGATCGCGGTTGGTGTTGATCTGATCTTGCGCCCTGCGGCACGGGCGGGGCTGCGTCTGCGCGGGCCGGAATGGGCCGCCCTGACCGGGCTTTTCGCAATCGTCGCGGTTGCCATGGCACTTGCCGTCTCGGGGCCGGGCACAAGCCCACTGATTGGATGGGCCGGAATCGGGCTTTCCGCGCGCGGTGACATCGTCAGCATCGCGCTTGCCTTGACCGTGGGTTTTGTCGGCTGGGTCGTTCTGCGGTTTTCGCGGGTCGCTCTGGATGGCGAGGCACGGCAAAGTTGGTTCATGGGCTGGATGAGCCTGACCCTTGCCTTTGTGTTGGCCTTGGTGGTTGCGGGGAACCTGTTCCAACTGATGATCGCCTGGATCGCTGTTGGCACCGGTCTGCACCGGCTTTTGCTGTTTTATCCCGAACGTCCCGGCGCCCAGCGGGCCGCGCGCAAGAAATCACTCAGCGGATTGGTCGCGAGTGGTGCCCTGTTGATCGCAGTCAGCCTGATGGCGCACGCCTTCGGAACCAGCGATATCGCGCAGATCCTGACCGCAATCCGTGACGGCCAATCCCCGCAGACTCTGTGGATCGTGGCCGGGCTTTTGGGGGTGGCTGCCGTGTTCAAATCGGCATTGATCCCCACCCATGGATGGCTGACCGAAGTGATGGAGGCGCCAACCCCGGTTTCGGCACTGTTGCATGCCGGGGTGGTGAATGCCGGTGGGTTCCTGCTGATCCGGTTTGCCGATGTGATGCTGGCCGCGCCCGGTGTGCTGGCGGTGCTTGCGTTGCTGGGCGGGCTAAGCGCGCTGGTCGCGGCGGCAGTGACGACAACGCAATCGGCGGTCAAGTCTTCGTTGGCATGGTCCACCTGCGCCCAGATGAGTTTCATGGTGCTGCAATGCGGGCTTGCGTTGTTCCCGCTGGCTCTCCTGCATATCGTGGCCCATTCGCTCTATAAGGCGCATGCGTTCCTGTCGGCGGGAACTGCGGTCGAGGCCATCGCGCAGTTGCGGCGGCCGGGCCCGGTTGCCGTGCCCGGCGCGCGGGCGGTGCTGCGGGCCTTCGTTCTTTCGCTGGCGATCTATGGCGCGGCGCTTGCGCTTACAGGACTGTGGCACGAGCCGCCGCAGGCCCTCGCCCTCGGTGCAATCCTTGTCTTTGGCGTGGCCTATCTGATCGCGCAGGGTCTGGCCGACGCCGCGCCTTGGCCGCTGTTCTGGCGGACGACGCTGATGTCCTTGGGCGCAACCTTTGGCTATTTCGCGCTGCATTGGGCGGCGAATACCCTTACGGCGGGCACCCTGCCCCCCCCACCCGCCTCCGACCCGCTGATCTGGCTGGTGATGCTGTTGACGATCGTCAGCTTTGGCTTGGCGGCATGGGCACAGGCGACTTTTCCGCTGTGGGGCAGCCATCCGGCGGCGGCGGGGCTTCGCGTTCACCTGATGAACGGCCTCTACATCAACGTGCTGACCGATCGGCTGATCGGGCAAATACCCTCGAAGAAAGGATAAGAGTATGAGCTTCCACAACTATCAATTTCCCGGTGCGACGCTACAACTCTTTGCCGCAGCCGAGGATGCGCTTCAGCAAATCCCCCCGGCATTCGGGCTTGCGGCAACGGTGGCGGTGAACCCCTATCTTGGGCAAACCGGCCTCAACCGCCTTGTGGCCGCGACACGGCTTGCGCGGGTGGCCGGGGCACGGATGACCGTGCCGCGCGCACAGATCGCGCGCTGGCTTGCCGAAGGGCGGATCACGCCGGATGACATCACCTCCGCCGCGCGCGACGGCGGCCTTGCCCCCGATGTCGTTCATGCCGCGCTGCATCGCCCATCGCCCGACGTTCCTCCAGATCCGACGGTGGCCGATCTGGCAGCAGCCCAGTCAGGTCAGGATTGGCCGGCGTTGATTGCAGACCGTATTGGGCTTTGGGCTGGCGGGCATTTCGACAAGGGGCAGGCGCTTTGGCCCGCACCGGGCGGATCGGCCTTTGTCGCATGGCGGGCCTTTGCCATCCGCGATCTGACGCCGGGCCTGCACGGGCTGCGGGGCTTTTGCGATTTGGCGGCAGAATTGCCGACCGACGCGCGGGCGGCCTATGCGGAACTGACCGGCCGGCTGGGTCTGACCGCTGCGGCGGCGCCCTTGTATCTGCACCGGCTGGCGATGAGTCTGGGCGGTTGGGCGCAATATGCCCGCGGCTTGGGCTGGGCCGATGGGCGCAAGGGCAACCACACCACACTCGGGTTCGAGATGCTGGTCATCCGGCTGACGTGGGAGGTCGCGCTGCTGAACTGCTTTGGCCCAGACCTCGCCACGCTTTGGGCGCAGGCCCTGAAAGACCATGCCGCGCCACTGACGCCAAGCCTTGATCTGCGGATCGATCTGGCGTTGCAAGAGGCCGCCGAACGGGCCGAAGAACGGGCGCTGGCGGAAAAATTTGCCGCCCCTAAGGCGACGAAAGAGGCCACAGCGCCCCAGATTCAGGCGATCTTTTGCATCGACGTCCGGTCAGAACCCTATCGGCGCGCCTTGGAAGCCGCCGACCCCGGGGTGCAAACGCGGGGGTTTGCCGGGTTCTTTGGCTTGCCGATTTCACATCGCGGAATGGCCACAGACCAGCGCGAAGCCCGGGCCCCCGTGTTGCTGGAACCCGCGCTGGAAACGCAGATCGCCGTCGATGGCGCCACAGATCAGGCCAAGCGGATCACCCAGCGCGCATCCCGCGCCTGGGGCCGGTTCAAGCTTGCAACCGTTTCGTCGTTTGCCTTCGTCGAGGCGGCCGGGCCCCTGTATTTGGCCAAGTTGTTTCGCGACGCGATGGCGCGGGCCCATTCGCATCGCCCCGATCCGGTGCCCGTGCTGGATTTGCCCATTGTGGACCGGATTACCCTGGCGGGCAAAGTGCTGCGGGCAATGTCCTTGACCACGGATTTCGCGCCTGTGGTGCTTGTCGCCGGACATGGCGCGCATGTGACCAATGCGCCCCATGCCAGTGCGTTGCAATGCGGGGCCTGCGGGGGCCATGCGGGCGATGTGAACGCGCGATTGCTGGCCGGGCTGTTGAATGACCCCATGGTGCGCGCGGGGCTTGCGCAGACTGGCATCGAAATCCCACCCGAAACGCGGTTTCTGGCGGGTCTGCACGACACGGTAAGCGATGAGTTGCGCCTTTTTGACGACGGGATCGACGCCGTGCCCCCCTCGCGACTTGCCCGGCTGCAAACGGCCTTGGCAAAGGCGGGCGCGATTGCGCGGACGGCCCGGGCGCAAACCCTGCCCCGTGCAGACGCCGGCGCGGATTTGCCCCGGCGCGGCCATGACTGGTCGGAACTGCGGCCCGAATGGGGCTTGGCGGGGTGTCGTGCCTTTATCGTGGCGCCAAGGGCGCACAGTGCCGGGTGCGATTTGCGCGGGCAGGCTTTCTTGCACGACTATGATTGGCGTCTCGATACAGATTTTTCCACGCTGGACCTGATTTTGACGGCCCCCGCCGTCGTCACCAGCTGGATCGCGCTGCAATACCACGGATCGGCCACCGCGCCGCAGGTCTTTGGGGCGGGCAACAAATTGCTGCACAACGTGGTCGGCGGCATCGGCGTCTTTGAGGGGAACGGCGGCGATCTTCGGGTCGGGTTGCCGATGCAATCGCTGCATGATGGCCAGCAGCTTTATCACGAGCCGCTGCGGCTTTCGGTGGTGGTGGCAGCGCCGGAACTTGCCATTTCAACGGTGCTCAACCGTCACCCGCCGCTGAAAGACCTGTTCGACAACGGATGGTTGTCGCTTCTTGCCATGGACGATCTTGGCCAGATCACCGGCCAATATACCCGCGCGGGCTGGATACCCCTCCACCGGTCGCAAGACAGGGTACAAAGGATCGTCAAGGCAGCGTGACGATCGTTCGACCCCATGGGCAAACCGCTTTGCGGCTTGCCCATTCATCTGTGTCAGGCCCGCTCAATTTCAGGTTGCCAAAGGCAGGATTCCCTATAGCGTCTTGACCATCGCGTTCTCGTCTTGCCAGAACAGGAGCCTGCCTTGATTTCGACGGCGATTTCGTTCGTGGGGGCGCGGAGGCGGTGGAGATTTGGCGCACTGATTGGTGCCGGGCTTTTGGCGGTGGTGCTTTTGCTCGGCCTTCCCGCTGACTCTTTCTATCGCCTTCTGGTCGCACGGGGTGCCGGAGTTCTGGCCTGTACCCTGCTTCTAGTGCTGGCGTTGCGCATGCAGGCCCCTGCCCGCGCTGTCTGGCTGACATTCTGGGGATATCAGGCGCTCACGATCACGGCCGATATTGTCTATGACTATCAACGACTGACGCAAGAGGCCCCCCCGTTTCCCGGCCCCTCGGATGCCCTGTATTTTCTGACCTATTGCTTTGCCTTTGCCGGGCTGGTCCTGCTGACTGCGCGCGTCAGCGAGAAACGTCACCTTGAAGCGGGGATCGACAGCGCCGCGATCGGGTTGGCCATGCTGGCGCTGGTCGGCTTTTTCATCATTCGCCCCCTCTCGGCAGGATATACCGAGGTGAACCTTCAGGTGATTGCCTCGGTCGGCTATCCGGTGCTTGATGTGTTCGTCTTGGCCGCGCTGGTCCGGCTGTTTCTTGTACCCCGGCAAAGAAACCCCGCGCTCTTGGCCCTTTCGGCGTCCATGCTGCTGTTTTTGCTCATGGATCTTGTCTACAACTACATTTACGCAACGGGCACCGAAATCGATACCGAAGTTCCGTGGCTTTGCGCCCTTGTCTTGATGACTCTGGCGGCCATGTTGCCGGGCGCACAGCATTTCGCAACGGTGGGCGCGGCCGTATCGGACAACATCACCCCGACCCGGGCCATTTCCGTTGGGTTCGCCGTCTTGTTGGCCCCCGTGTTGATGCTTTTCGACCTTGCCGATGGTTCGGGGCAATCGATCACATGGCTTGCCCCCCTTGGGGCAACGGTCACCTTGCTGGTGCTTTGGCGCGCCTATCGTTTGCTGCGCATGGTTCAGGCGCAGGCCAAAGCCTTGGAAGCGCTTGCCCGCAGTGAGGCAGAGGCACGCCAAGAAGCCATCGCCGCCGGTGAAGCAAAGGTGACGTTTCTTGCCTCGATGAGCCACGAAATCCGCACCCCCATGAACGGTATCATCGGCATGGCCCGTTTGTTGATGGACACGCGGCTCGACAATGAACAGCGCGATTTCGTCGGCACCATCGACGAAGCGGCGGAAACGCTGTTGCGCATCATCAATGACATTCTCGACTTCTCCAAGGTCGATGCCGGAAAGCTCGACCTTGACATGATCCCGATGGACCTGCGCGAGTCCGTGGAGCGGGCGCTTGACCTTGTGGCGCAGGCTGCGGCGGTCAAGAAACTGGAACTGGCCTACAGTTTTTCCGACGACGTTCCTGCCGGCATCCGGTCTGATCCAACCCGTCTGGGGCAAATTCTGCTGAACCTGCTGAATAACGCGATCAAGTTCACCGAAGCCGGTGAAATCGTTGTCCGGGTCGAGGCCGAACGCCTGTCGGGGACAGGGTCGGAAAGATCGACCTTCAAGATCACCTTTGCGGTGCAAGATACGGGGATCGGCATTCCAGCCCATGGGATGGATCGATTGTTCAAATCCTTCAGTCAGGTCGATGCCTCGACCACCCGGCGTTTTGGCGGAACGGGGCTGGGCCTTGCCATCAGCAAGAAGCTGGCAGAACTGATGGGCGGCGGGATTTCGGTGTCCAGCGAAGAAGGCAAGGGTTCGGTTTTTTCCTTCAGCATCCTTGCCGAAGAGGTGGAACCCCCGAAAAAGACCCACGTGGCCATGGCCAGCCAGTTGAAACCCGCAGCGCGCATTCTGATAGTCGATGATATCAACACCAACCGTCGCATCCTTCGGAAGACGGCAGAAAACTGGGGGGCGAGTTCGGACGATGTGGCCAGCCCTGCCGAAGCTGTCGCCCTTTTGCGCGGCGGTCGCCGGTACGACGCGGCAATTCTCGACGTCCAGATGCCGAATATCGACGGGATCGACCTTGCGGTCATGATCCGGCAAGAACCCGGCTGCTCTGATCTGCCGATCCTGCTGTACAGTTCGATCACCCAGTTTTCCAAGGCTGACCGAGACCGCCTGCGCAGCATCGGTCGCAGTGCTTTGCTGGTTAAACCGATCAAGCCGAATGCCCTGTTGCAGGCGCTGCTGGGGCTGATTGCCCCTGTCGAGGCCCC
>JALQUQ010000080.1 GCA_023263735.1 Paracoccaceae bacterium
CTGCCCCGTCTCAAGCGAAGTTCCTTTGACAAGACCTTTCCAAGACCTCGCCTTCATGATCAACGGCCCGCCAGAGATAGTGTCGCTCTCCGTTGACCTTCACGAAGACCTCATCCAAGTGCCACTGCCAGCGGCTGGACTTCAAGCCAGCGATCCGGCGCTTTCTGATCTCTGACGCAAACATCGGCCCAAAACGCTGCCACCAAAATCGAACCGTCTCATGACTAATTTCGATACCGCGTTCGTGCAGTAGATCTTCGACATTCCTAAGCGACAGCGGGAACCGGACATAAAGCATCACGGCTAGACGGATGATCTCGGGGCTGGTTTTGAAATACTTGAAGGGGGAGCGTTTGGTCATAACCAGACGCTAGTCCGCCCCCTACCCTGCCTCAAGCAAAGTTCCTCTGACAAAGCCTCTGGACTGGTTTTGAAGTACTTGAAGGGGGAGCGTTTGGTCATAACCAAACGCTAGTCCGCCCCCTACCCTGCCTCAAGAAAAGTTCCTCTCACAAAGCCCTCATTGAGAAATACCAGGCCACGGTTCTGGACCTTCGGGGATTTTCGTGTCGATACCGCGCACAATCTCGCCCCTTGGGTCGTACATCGGCAGGCTGCAGAGCTCAGCCCGGTGGTGCGTTCCATCGGTACACTCCACCTCAACAATATCACCCGGCCTTTGAGTATCGCCATTCAGGTGCACGATACCGATGCCACAGGCCTGATAAGGTGACCATGTGCTGGACGTCACCCGGCCTATAATCGCTCCATTTTGCGACAGCGTGCGCCCACGCAGAGCAATCCCGCATTCGACACGCATTCCCCATGTACGACAAGTGCGGTCGGCGTCAAGCAGCGCGGAACGTCCAACAAAATCACCACTTTCAAAATCGACGAAGCGCCCCAGCCCCACGGCAAAGGGCGTGGTGTATCGTGTGAAATCCTGACCGGCAGACAAAAGCCCGGCCTCAATCCGACGCCCGCGGAAACCTGGAGTCGCAGTCAGCAGCATGCCCATCTTGGTTCCCTCTTCGAGGATCAGATCGCCCAGCATCTCGATATCATTTTCGGGGCGGAAATAGATTTCCCACCCAAGTTCGTTTGTAAAACCCGTCCTACTGATGATCACCCGCTGACCCGCCATGGAAACCTCGGCCCAATCGAAATAGCGCCAAGGCTCTGGCATCGGCCCATCCAGAAGATGCGCCAGCAGTTTCATCGAATGCGGCCCTTGGATCTGGCTGACCCAGACCTCAGGATCGTGGATCGTAACATTTAGTCCCGCAGAATGCGCCATATACCACGAAAAAAGATCCCCATCGGCCTGCGCAAACCAATACCGGTCTTCGGCCACACGCAACAAAAGCCCGTCGGTGATCATCCCACCGTCATGGTAGCAGGCAAATTGGTAGGAACAGCGCCCGATCTTGACCTTAGATACATCGCGCGGAAAGATTTTCTGCAAAAGGGGCAACGCATCCGGGCCAGCGATCTCGAAAGGGTGCTCGCCGGTGTGGCGCAAGATAATACCCTGTCGCGCTGCCCAATACATTTCGTCCGGAGTGGCATTAGTCATCTTTTCCGGCGTCAGGCGCCCAGCATAGAGCGAATATTCAGGCTCGTACGGAAGTTCCTGATAGGTCAGCGGATGGACCGCCATTGTTCGGGCCAGTTCGACCGGACGCGTTCCTTCAACCGGAAAGGGTTTCACAGAAAAGCGCAGTTTCTTCAAATCGGGATGCATGGGAATTCCTCATCAGGTCTGGGCCGGTTCGGCAACGTGATTTCGCAAGGTGCCGACGTTTGGGATGTCGATCTCGACGACATCACCGGGTTTCAGAAAGGCAGGTGGCTTGCGGCTGCCGCCGGTGCCATCGGGCGAGCCGGTGGCGATCACATCACCGGGGTTGAGCCGCGTGATATGGGACAGATAGGCAATGAGCTTTGGCAGCGGGTGGATCATGTCAGCACCGGTGGCCGATTGCATGACGTCGCCATTCACGCGGGTTGTCAGCCTCATCTGCTCCACCGGTCCGGCCTCATCCGCCGTGGTGACCCAAGGCCCCCACGAGCCGGAGGCATGGAAATTCTTGCCAGCGTGGACCGAATGTTTTTGCCACCCGCGCACCGAGCATTCGTTCATGCAGGCATAGCCCACGACATGGCTCAGCGCATCGGCCTCGGTCACATGGCGGCAGGGGCGGCCGATCACGGCGACGATCTCGCCCTCGAAGTCAAAGCTTTGCGCCGCATCTGCGACAGGCATTTCAAGCGGCATGCCGTGGCCCACAAGCGTGTCGTCGTGACGCCCAAAGATCACGATATCGTCCGATTGCACCACCGCCCCCGCAACTGGATAGGGTTTGCGGTAGTTCAGCCCGATACATAGGATTTTGGAGGGCGCCGGGATCGGCGGCAAAAACTGCACCGCCGCCGGATCAAGGACAGGGGTCTCGCAGGCGTCGGCAAGGTCAAGCAGGGCTTGTGCTGTCAGTACGGCGCGCAGATCGGCAAAGCGCGCTGCAAATTCCGGCGACACCGGGTGCACCCCGCCCGAGGACACCATGCCGTAGGTTTGCCTCCCATTCAAAAGGAAACTAGCGATTTTCATGACGGTGCCCCCCGAAGTTTGCTTCGCGGGCGCGGACGGTTTCGGACAGACGATCATTCACGGGTGTCGCGATACCAAAGGCACGGCCAATCGGGGGAATTGCCCCATTGATGAAATCAATCTCCGAAGGCCGCAGTGCCACATGATCAAGCCGCATAGAAGGGCTGGCATTGCGGACCATTTCCGCGAATTGCGTCACATAGGCTTCGGGGTCGTCAAAGGAAAATGCGATGCCGCTGGCCTGGCCACAGGCATACGCCTCTCTCATGGCCTCCAGCGCTTCGGCCCAATGATCCGAATTAGACAACAAGTCACCGACCGTGCAGTCATGCACCGTGCAGGGTGCGGAAAGCGTGACGTTGCACAGCAGTTTTTCCCAGATCAGTTGATGGATATCTGCGAAGGCGCGGGCTTGAAACCCTGCCGTCTGCCAAACCCCGGCCATACGTTCCAGACGTGGCGTGAGACCGCCCTCCAACTCGCCCAGCCGGATCAGCTTCATCGCGGTGTGGCGCACATGGCCCGGACCCTGCATTGACGCACCGAACCCGTCGGCCACACCCAACAGGGTATTGCCGCGCGGCAGATGACGGGCAATGCGGTCTTCCGCGCCCAAACCGTTTTGAATGGTCAGAACCGTTGTTTCGGGGGTGATCAGTGGGCGAATAGCGCGCGCAGCGTCTTCGACGCCTGCGGCCTTGGTCGCGATGACAATCAGGTCGGAACCTTGGGCGATGGAAGGATCATCACCGGCTTGGATGCCGGTCACGATCCGCTCACCATCCGGCCCATCAAGACGCAGACCGTTCGCGCGGATTGCCTGCATATGCGCTTGCCAAGGGTCAATCGCCACCACATCAGCGCCGGTTTCGGCGAACCGCGCAGCGTAGACGGAGCCCATTGCACCGACACCGAAAATCGCGACCTTCACTGGGTATGCATTCCTTTTTTAATTGTTCCCACCACATCGGCGGAAACACGCGTCTAAGGCAAAAAATCAAGTGGCAGAGGCGCTTTGACAAACGAGATTTGCAAAGGTTATGAATTGCATATTCTTTATCCATAGGAGCGGCTGTGAACCGACCGACGCGACGCCTACCTCTGACCGCCTTGCGGACGTTCGAGGCCGCTGCCCGCCATCTGAGCTTCAAGCAAGCCGCCGACGAGCTTTGTGTCAGTGCGACCACCGTCAGCAACCAGATCCGGCAGTTGGAGAAGGACTGGAACTGCAAACTGTTCCACCGGCATACGCGGGCGGTCAGCCTGACCGAAAAGGGCCAGTCGCTGGCCACCGTCCTGACTTCGGCCTTTACAGATATCCGCGGCGAGATCGACAAGAACATTGCGCCGCGCCGCCAGACGGTGACAATTGCGGTCGGCCCGATTTTCGGGTCACGGTGGCTGGCACCGAGGCTGGCACGTTTTGCGCGGCTGCATCCGGGCATCGAACTGGTCGTTCACCACGGCACCCGGATCAACAGCGCAGATCAGTTGCACACCGATCTTGCCGTTGACTGGGGCGTCGGCAAATGGCGCAACCTGCATTCGGTCCGGCTTATGGAAATCCGTTATTCCCCGATCATCAGCCCCGAGCTTGCGCGAGAAAGCGGCGCTTTGACCACGCCAGCAGATTTGACGGACCTCACCATAATCCACCAACATGACCGCAGCGAATGGGAAAACTGGTTTGCGCTGGCGGGTTATCCCGAGGCTGCCCCTGAAAACGAGATGATCATTGTCGATTCCAACATGGTCCAGCGTACGGTCAAAGACGGCCAAGGCGTCGCGCTTGGTGTGTTTCCATTTATGGACCCTGAGGTGAAGAACGGACAATTGATCAAGCCGTTTGACATTGATCTGGCACCGGACCGGGCCTTTCACCTTCTTGCCAAACAGGAAACGCTGGCCAACAAGGCGGTTCAGACAGTCTGGAACTGGATCATGTCGGAGGCGCATGCAGGCGCCGAAGATGGGTCAGGCGGTTTGGAAACGCGGAACGACGGATTGCGAGATCCTGCCGTCGGCGTCTGATCGCAGCGCATAGGCTGCGTGGCCCGCGCGGGCCGAAAAATGGCCGCGCGGAACCCCGTTCACCGCCACCAGACAGACCCCGTCGTCAACGGCGTAGCCGCGTGCATCCGGTCTCTCGGTCATGGCCTGTTGGAACGCGGGCTGCCTTGCCGCCTCGGAACTGAAATGCGGGCATACGCCCGACTTGACCAGCGACAGGCCGACAATCGGGCGGTATCCCTGTCCGCCCGAGTCCGACAGAATCCAGTCGTACCAGCAAACGCCACCGGCGCTGACCCCCGCCAGAACGCAACCGCGATCATAGGCTGCGCGAAGCACGGGCCATGTCGCATCGTCGGACAGCGCCGCAATCAACGCGTTGCTCCGGCCACCGCCAAAATACACCATGTCCTTATCCGCGAGCCAGTCGTTCAGCGCCTTGGGGGGCGCGCCCATTGGCAGATGCGAAACCTCTCGCGCGTGATCCGCAAACCGGTCATAGAACCGCGTGATGCGCAACGCGTCATCTTCATTTGCCCAGCCGATATAGCCGAGATTGGGCCGCGGCGGGACGATCCGCAGACTGAAATCTTCCAACTCGGGATCGCAGCCGTGGGTGACGCCCCCACCCCCAAAGGTCAGGATGATTTTGTCGGTGGGCATTTGTGCTCCGCATATTTCTTGTGGCATTGAAGCCCGATCATGCGCGGCGGCGCAAACCGCTTTTCCCACCCATATGAATAAATTTTTCTTTATCCATGCCAGCGCATTTTTTCGTTTGACCGTGCCGCCCTCCGAGCCGGACCTTATCCGTGGTTTCTCCGCCTGACCGCTTCGGCATGGAGGGCCGCCAAAGGGAGGAAAACAAATGAAAATTCTACTCGGGGTCGTCTCTGGTCTGGCGCTGTCCGCGTCGCTCGCATGGGCAGAGCCATCCGGCGTGTTCCGGCAAGCGCATGAGGTCGGTTCGGGTTCGGCATCCAGCCTTGACCCGATTTCCAAGGGACGCGTCTTTCAGGTAACTGAAAAGATCATGAGTCGTCTTGTCCGTCCTGACATGGATGGCCGCCCGTCGCCGGATCTGGCGGTCAGCTGGTCGGCCAATGCGGATGCAACGGAATGGACGCTGATGCTGCGCGAAGGCGTGACGTTCCACGATGGATCGACCTTCGGTTCTGAGGATGTGGTCTATTCACTGAAACGCGTACTAGACCCCGAAATGGACAGCCCTGCGCGCTCGGCCATTGCGATGATCAACAAGGTCGAGGCGATTGATGGAAAAACCGTCAAGCTTACGCTCGACAATTCCTTTGCCGACTTGCCGCTGTTGCTGATGGATTACCGCCTGCGGATGATCCCTGAAGGCTCGGGCGACACGATTGCGACCACTGGCATTGGCACCGGCCCCTTCAAGCTTGTCAGCTTCGATGCCGAAGGCACAACCAAGCTGGCGGCCAATATGGACTACTTTGAAGGTGCTCCGGGCGTGGCGGAGATGGAGATCATCGGAATTACCGACGGTCAGGCCCGTTTGCAGGCCCTGCTTGGTGGTCAGATAGACATGGAGCGCGGGATCACCGCCCAGCAGAGCGTGATGCTCAAAGGATCGAACCGGTTCCACATCCAGACCATCCCGACCGGCAACTGGCGCGGTCTTGTGTTCCGGACCGATGTGGCACCGTTTGATGACCCCAGGGTGCGCAAGGCACTGCGGCTTGCCGCCGACCGTCAGGGCATGATTGATCTGGTGATGGGCGGTGGTGCGGTTGTCGCCTGTGATTCACCTGTTGGACCACGCGACCAATACCGCGCCGACATCTCCTGCCCGCAGGATGTTGATCAGGCCAAGGCATTGCTGGCCGAGGCCGGTTTCGCCGACGGGATCGACATCGACGTGCATGTTGCAACGCTCGAACCGACGTGGCCGGTGATTGCCGAGGTGTATCAGGAACAGGCCGCTGCCGCCGGAATTCGCGTGAACATCGTTCAGGTGCCTTCTGACGGGTATTGGAACCAGGTCTGGATGCAGAAAGACGCAGTTGCGACCCGTTGGAACGAACGTCCGGCGGATCAGGCATTGAACGAAATCTATCTGAGCACCGCCAAGTGGAACGAAAGCTACTACAAAGACCCGGCATTTGATGCGCTGTTGTCGCAAGCGCGGCAAGAGTTGGACTTTGACGCGCGGAAGGCCCTGTATGTTCGGGCTCAAAAACACCTGTGGGAGACCGCAGGCACGCTGATCCCGTATCATGTGACGCGGCTTGTCGGCACGACGGCACGTGTCGGTAATCTCGATGCGGTTGAAAACAACGCGGTCCGCTGGCACCTTGTGACGGTAGACTGATCTGCACATCTGCGGGGGGCGGTTTGCCCCCCGCATTCACCATCCGAATGGATTGTCTGTATGCTGGCCATGCTCTTGCGGCGGTTGGGTCTTGGGGCCATCACCGTCTGGATTGTTTCCGTCATCATTTTCGTCGGCGTCGAAATCCTGCCGGGGGATGCCTGCACCGCGTTTCTGGAACGCGAGGCCAAGGGCAAACTGCTTGAAAACTGTCGTGAAGATCTGGGGCTAAACCGGTCAGCGATTACACGCTACGCCGAATGGGCGGGAAATGCGCTTCGGGGTGATCTGGGCGTATCGGCAAACGGCCAAAAACAGATTTCGGAACTTGTCGGCTTTCGGTTGCGCAACACGTTGCTGTTGGCCTCGGGCGCCATGCTGGTCGGCATTCCTCTGGCGTTGTTTCTTGGTATCGTTGCCGCGCTGTGGCGCGACCGGCCGATGGATATTATGGTTTCAACAACGGCCATTGCCGCTATGACAATCCCCGAATTTGTCTCTGCGACGTTGCTCATTCTTGTTTTCTCGGTCTGGCTGGGCTGGGTGCCGGGTATCGTTCTGACTTCGGCCAATGCGCCGCTGGCCGAGTTTTTTCCCGAAGTCTTGCTGCCCATTGGCGTTCTGACGCTGGTGATGACGGCGCATATCCTGCGCACGGTGCGATCTTCGGTGATCGAAACTATGGCGTCGGATTATGCGCAGATGGCTCTCTTAAAGGGCTTGCCTTATTGGCAGATCGTGTTCCGGCACATCCTGCCCAATGCGCTCTTGCCCACGATCAATGTTGTGGCTCTGACGATTGCGTGGCTCTTGGGCGGTGTGGTCGTGATTGAAACCGTGTTCAACTATCCGGGTCTCGGGCGGATGATGATCGACAGCATCTCGGACCGGGATTTGCCGGTTACGCAGGCGATCGCGCTGATCATCGCCACGGTCTATGTCGGCGTAAACCTGCTGGCCGATCTGCTGACGATGATCGCCAATCCGCGTTTGCGCACCGTTCACATGCGGCGGAGCTGACCCATGGATGATCCAGCCACCTATCAACGCCCCGGCCCGCTTGCACGTTTCCTTACCGTTATTAGCGATATCGTCTCGCGTCCCTCCGGGGCCATCGGGCTTGGGCTTGTCGCCCTTCACCTGCTTTTGGCGCTCTCGGGGCCGTGGATCGTTCCCTATTCCTTTACCGAGATGAATGCGGGGCTGATGCTGTCGCAACCATCTTCGGCACATTGGCTGGGGACAGATCATTTGGGACGTGACACGCTCACACGCACGCTTTTGGGCGGGCGCGAAGCTATCCTCGTGACTGGCATCGCCACCCCCTTGGCCGTGCTTTGGGGGGGGCTTCTGGGGGTGTTCGTGGGCCTTGCCGGGGGACGGCTAGACGAAGTGCTGATGCGTATCGTCGATGCGTTTCTGTCGCTGCCGTGGATTCTCAAGATGCTTGTGCTGATCGTGACCTTTGGCACGGGAATCGAGGTGCTGATTCCGACGCTGGCGTTCTTCTATGGCATTCCGGTGATCCGCATCGCGCGCGCCGCCACGCATGACGTCGTTGCACGCGATTTTGTGCAGGCAGCCCGCGCCCGTGGCCATGGACGCGCTACAATCATCTGGCGCGAGCTTTTGCCGAATGTCCGCGACGCGCTGCTTGTCGAGGGGGCGATGCGCTGGTCATGGATGCTGCTTGCCTTTTCCTCGCTCTCCTTTCTGGGATTTGGTGTATCGCCACCGACGCCGGATTGGGGGCTGATGATCGCCGATGCGCGGGGCTTTATGTCGTTCTCGCCGCTGGGGGTTCTGGCGCCGATGGTCGGGCTATCGTCGCTGATTATCGGCATCAACCTGACCGCCGATGCGCTGGCCAAGGCGCTTGGCATCGACCGCGCACAAAAGGCCCCGGTATGACGCAAGAGACACCTTCCACTGTTCACATGATCGAGATCGAAAACCTCAGCGTCGGGTTCCGTGGCCGTTCGGGGCAGATGCTTCCGGTTCTGCGAAATATCTCGCTGAGCGTCGCAGCAGGCGAAAGCATCGGTCTTGTTGGCGAAAGTGGGTCCGGCAAGAGCACGCTGGCGCTTGCGATGATGGGATATCTCAAGACCGGCCTTCAGGTTATGGACGGCACCGCCCGGTTTCAGGGCCTTGACATGTTCGCGCAGAATCGCAGGGCGCTTGAGGCGATCCGCGGCGGGCGGCTGGGCCTGATCCCGCAGAATTCGGGCCAGTCCCTGACCCCCAGCCTTCGCATCGGTGCGCAGATCCGCGAAGCCCTGCGCCTGCACAGCGCCTTGCCCAAAGACCGGCATGCTGCGCGGGTGATTGAATTGCTTGGGCAGGTGCGCCTTCCCGATCCGGAGGCGATTACCCGCCGCTATCCGCATGAATTGTCCGGCGGGCAACAGCAACGCGCAGCAATCGCCATGGCCTTGGCGGGCGAGCCGGAGGCGCTGTTGCTGGATGAGCCGACCACGGGGCTAGATGTGACGACGCAGGCCCATATCCTTGAACTTCTGCGCGATCTGGCGCGCGAGACAGGCATGGCGATGGTCTATGTCAGCCATGATCTTGGCGCGATTGCCCGGGTCTGCGACCGCGTGGCAGTGATGTATGCGGGCGAGGTGGTGCTGGAAGGCACATCGCGGCAGGTGCTGCGCGATCCGGGCCATCCGTATGCGCGCGGGTTGTTGGCGTCCATTCCGAAGCTGTCCGATACCTGCCTCCCCCGCGCGCTGGATGGTCGTCCGCCCGCACCCGGTCAGGCTGGCGCGGGTTGCGCATTCATGCCGCGATGCGCGATCGCCGAAACCCGCTGCGGCGAGACGCGGCCCGAATTGCGGCCGACCGCGGTCGGGCACAGCCGGTGCCACCTGACGGAAAAGGTCCGTGATCTCCCCCTAACCGGAGAGCGTGAAACCGGCGATCGGATCCTGCCCGAAACGCCCGCGCTTGGGCTGGAGGATGTGGCGATCACCTATGCCGTGCCGAGCCTTTTCGATCAGCTTCTGGGGCGCAAGCCACAAGTGGTGGCGACAGTTGACAATATCTCGGTCACTCTGCGCCAAGGGGAAACGCTTGGCCTTGTGGGTGAAAGCGGTTCGGGCA
>JALQUQ010000081.1:0-1801 GCA_023263735.1 Paracoccaceae bacterium
GCCGGCGCAGCCCCAAGTTGGAAGACATCCTGACCTGACCCTCGTCTGTTTGTATGGGGTGATTTTGTACCGTTTGCCCTGCCCTCAAGCCGAGGGCAATTGCTGGGTCAGGTTGGCGCGCATGCGCCACGCCATCACGGTGCCCGCACCCCTGAGCACCTCCAGCGCCACGGCGGGCACGCGCTGGGCCAGCTCCTCGAAGCGCTGCAAGCGCAGGGCGACTTTGGCCTCGACCTCGTAGGAAAGCTCGGTTCCCCCATCGACGGGCGTCAGGGCCACTTTGGCGCCGCCCTTGGCAAAGCCCGCGGCACCGCCCTTGCCCTCGCCCGAGATGGTGCAAGATTGCCCTTCGACAACATCCGAGATCTGCACCACGCCTTTAAAGGTCGCACTCACCGGCCCGATCTTTTGTTTGACGGTGGCCTCGAACCCCGTTTCGACCGAACCCGACATCTCGGTGCATCCGGGCACGCAGGCCATCAGCACTTCGGGGTCCAGAAGGGCGGCCCAAACCATATCGGGGGAAGCCTTGATCATGCGTGTGTCGGTCAGTTCCATCATGCCCTCGGGTCAACATCGCACCGGCACCCCGGCGGAAAAACAAAAAGGGCACCGCGCAAATCTGCGCGCTGCCTGATTTCAGGCCCCCATCATCCTTTGGGGGCTTTTTCGGTTTCGGTCAGAGATAACCGCCCATGACGAACATATCGCCGCCTTCGATCTTGCCATCCGCTTCGACAAAGAAGCCTTGCACATGGTCGGATGCCATATGCGCATCGAAATCGGCTTTGCTTGCCCATTTTTCCAAGGTGATAAAGCGGCGCGGTTCCGCCGGATCGCGCAAGACTTCATAGGAAACCGGCTTGTCCTTTTCGCGAACGACCGGAACGACGGCATTCAACTTGGCCTCTAGCCAAGCCAGATGCTCGGGTTTTACCAAGGTGACGACAACTACGGAAACTTCAGCCAATTTATCCCTCCATTTAGACTGGTTTTCATGCCTGCACCGCAGGACAGGTTGATGCGCCTTACCGACTTGCGGCATTTGGGCCGGTGGCGTTGGTCGGGCCCCAAGCGAATGGGGCCCGCCATTTGGCTGCGGATCGCTCAGGCGACGCGGGCCTTGTTCAGCGCGTGCCAGACGCGTTGCGGCGTTGCCGGCATTTCCACCGGGTCAGCCCCGGCCGAGGCCAGCGCATTGTTGATGGCCAACATGATCGCCGGCAGCGAGCCGACCGTACCGCTTTCGCCGACGCCCTTGATCCCATAGGGGTTGGTTGCCGTCGGCACAGCATGGCCAAGCGTTTTGGGGATGATCAGGTCGGTTGCGCGCGGCATGGCGTAATCCATGAACGAGCCAGACAAGACCTGCCCCGCGTCATCGATGATCATGTTTTCCATCAGCACCTGACCGGCCCCCTGCGCCATCCCCCCAAGGAGCTGGCCCCGCACGAGCATCGGATTGACCTCGAACCCGAGATCGTCGCAGATCGTATGCGCCAAAAGCTTGACCTTGCCGGTTGTCGGGTCGATCTCGACTTCCGAGACTTGGCAGCCGTTGGTAAAGCAATCGGGCACCGACGCCGCCTCGCCCATCGCGGCCAGACCGGCCCCGTCTTCGCCAAAGCTTTCCTTGACCACATCCATAAAGGTCAGCTTCTGCGACCCGCCTTCAACCCCATAGGATTGATCGGCAAAGGTGACTTTGTCTTCGGTGGTTTGCAAAAGACAGGCGGCAATGGGTTTGCCCTGTTCCACAACCTTTTTGATCGCATCGCCGATGGCTGCCGCGTTCGATGCC
>JALQUQ010000081.1:1811-10023 GCA_023263735.1 Paracoccaceae bacterium
AGCGCGAAGCCCCTGTGCCAACCCCGGCCTTTACGTACCGGGTATCGCCTTCGATGACACTGATCGACTCCGGCGGAACACCCAGTTCATGGGCAAGGAACTGCACAAAGATCCCTTCGTGCCCCTGCCCATGGTTGGTCGAACCGGCCAGAACTTCGACCTTGCCATCGGGGTTAAAGCGCAGTTCAGCGGATTCGCCGCCCGGCCCGACCGAGGTTTCGATGCACATCGCCACCCCGATGCCACGCAGCTTGCCTTCGGCTTCGCTTGCCTTGCGACGCGCCGAAAAGCCCGCGTAATCGGCGGCATCGACGGCCTTGTTCAGCACCTGTTCGAATTCGCCGCTGTCATAGTTGAACACGATGGGCGATTGATAGGGCATCTGTTCGGGTTTGATCAGGTTCTTGCGCCGCAGTTCGACCGGGTCCATGCCCAGTTTTGCAGCGGCCTCGTCGATCAACAGCTCGATGATATAGCTGGCTTCCGGGCGACCCGCACCGCGATAGGGCGCGACGGGGCTGGTGTGGCTAAAGGTTCCGGTCACGCGCACATAGCCCGCCGGGATGTCATAGGTCCCGACAATGCCACCGACGTTGGCCAGACACGACGCCACACCAAACAATTCCAGAAACGCACCATGGTTGGCATAGTTGTGCGTCTTGACCGCAAGGAACTTGCCCTCATCGTCAAAGGCCAGGGCCGCGTCTGAAATCAGATCCCGCGCGTGGTTGTCGGCCACCAGCATTTCGGTCCGCGTGGCCGTCCATTTGACCGGGCGACCGACCCGACGGGCCGCCCAAGGGCACAGACCAATGGCCGCCGTGATCGAAGATTTAAGACCGAAAGACCCGCCCAGATCGCCCGGAACGATGTCAAAATGCGATTCCGGTTTGTTAAAGACCATACCCGCGACGAACATCCGCAGCAGGAACGCATTCTGAATCCCACCAAAGATGGTGAAGTGATCGGTCTCGGCATCATAGGTCGCGTTGACCGAGCGCGGTTCCATCGGGCTGGCGTGGATGCGGTTGTTGAACTTGCGCTGACGCACCACATGCGGCGCCGATTTGAAAACGGCCTCGGTCGCGGCTTCGTCACCGAAATGATGGACAAAGAACGTGTTGTTCGGGATGTCGTCGCGCACCAGCGGTTGACCCGGTTCAAAGCATGTCGCCGAATTCGTGGCGGCGGGCAGTTCTTCGTAATCCACCGCAACGGCAAGAACGGCATCGGCGGCTTGCGCGGCCGTCTCGGCGATGACCACGGCAACGGGCTCACCGACAAAGCGCACGCGATCCTTTTGCAGCGGTTTGTTCAGCGGATGTTCAAAGGCCGAACCATCGGGCAGTTTCAAGGGATCAGCCGTCCATTGGGTGATGGCGGGGAAACCACCCATCCCATCGGCATCCCAATCCTCTGCCGTCAGAACGGCAAGAACACCGGGCATGGCAAGGGCTTCGGAGGCGTCGATGCCAAGAACCTTGGCATGGGCATGAGGAGAGCGCACGATGGCCATATACGCTTGATTGTCGAACACCAGATCGTCCGCAAAGTGACCCTTACCGGTCAAAAGGCGCTGGTCCTCGCTTCGTGTCGAAGAGATTCCGGGAGCAAACTTCATTGTCTTCACCTTTGGAAATCGGGGTCGGAATTAGACGATATGGGCCGCGCCCTGATTGGCGACGGCCAACCGGGTCATGCGGGTCACGAGGGCGGCGCGATAGGCGGCGTCTCCGTGCATGTCTTCCATCATATCGTCGGGGCTTGCGGTGATGCCGTCCAGCGCGGTCTCGGTCAGGGCAGCCGTCAGCGCCGCCTCAGCCTCGCTCCAGCGATAGACGCCGTCGTTGCCCGAGCCGGTGATCGCAACACGCACACCGCTGCCGGTCTTGGCCACAAAACTGCCCGCCATGGCATAGCGCGACGCCTGGCTGCGGAATTTGGCATAGCCCGCGCTTGCCGGGATCGGGAAGGCAACCTTGACGACGATTTCGCCCGGTTCCAACGCGGTCGAGAACATTCCGGTAAAGAAGTCATCCGCCGGAATCGAACGGGCATTGGTGACGATGGTTGCGCCAAGGCCCAGTGCCGCCGAAGGGTAATCTGCCGAGGGGTCGTTGTTGGCGATCGACCCGCCGATCGTGCCCATGTTGCGCACCTGCGGATCGGCGATTGACCCGGCCAAGGCGGCAAGCGCCGGAATGGCCGATTTCACCACATCCGAGCTGGCAACCTCGGCATGCGGGGTGGCGGCGCCAATGGTCAGCACGCCCCCCTCGACAGAGATGCCATGCAGATCGGCAATGCCGCGCAGATCGATCAGCATCGACGGTTCTTGCAGGCGGTGTTTCATCGCTGGCAGCAGGGTCATGCCGCCCGACATGAAAACGGCACCGTCATCCGATGCGATCAAAGACAGGGCTTCGGCCAGCGTTTTCGGGCGTTTGTAGCTGAACTCAGACGGGTACATTTTGGCTCACCTTTCCATCGCGGTACATTTCGGCGACGTCCATCACCGCCTCGACGATGCCGGCATAGCCGGTGCAGCGGCAGATATTGCCCTCAAGCTGCTCGCGGACCAGCTCTTCGGTGACATTGCCGTTGTTGCGTTCGACAACGCCAACCGCCGCCATCACCATGCCCGGCGTGCAAAACCCGCATTGCAGGGCGTGGCGTTCCCGGAACCGTTCCTGCATCGGGTGCAACTGGCCGTTGGCGGCAAGGCCTTCGATCGTTGTGACTTTGGCGCCATCAAGAGAAACGGCCAAAACGGTGCATGATTTCACAGGCTTGCCATTCAGCAAGACCGTGCAGGCGCCGCATTGCGTCGTATCGCAACCGACATGGGTGCCGGTCAGTCGGAGCGTGTCGCGCAGGAACTGGGCCAAAAGGGTACGGTCCTCGATATCGCGCGAGACCTCCTGGCCGTTCACGGTTAGTGTTACAGTCGTCATTGGATAACTCCACCCTGTTGTCATGTTTCCGAACCGGTCATTCGGAACCCAGCACCCGACACGCCGACAAAAAGCGGTGCCAAGCGCTGCAAAATCACGTCATGTTTTCGAACTGAAGCGGCCCTCTCTCCTCAGAGACACCACTGGTCGAGGACCCAATCGGCCCGAAACGACAAGGGTCATGTTAGAGACGGAAACCCCTCGCGCAAAGACAATCAGCCGGTCCCAACGCAACGGCTATGAACGTCATAGGTGGAGACGAAGCCCCTTGAAGACAGAGACTTTTTTACGAAACAGCCGCGGTCTTTTCCCTGTTTTCTTGATGAAAAAGCGGGCGGACCGGGTGGGCTGCCTCCGGTCCGCGCTATGCTCTTTTCACATGCGAAAAGGGCCCGCAGCGCGCGGGCCCTATTGCACGTCAGGGGCGTGAAAGCCGTTACTTCTTGCCCGACCCGCTGACCGAATAAATGGCGGCCGCGGCGACGACGACGATGCCTTCGATCAGACTTTGATAGTTGGCACCAAGGTTCGTCACGTTGAACCCGTTGGCCAAGGTATAAAGGATCAGCGCACCCGCGACCGCCTTGAGAACGCTGCCGCTGCCCCCGTAAAGCGAGGTGCCGCCCAGAATCGTTGCCGCGATCACGGTCAATTCGGTGCCTTCCAGCGCGGCCGGGCCAATCGCCCGCAGGCGCGATGCAAACAGAATGCCCGCAAAGCCCGCCGTCGCGCTGCAGATGACAAAGGCCATCAGCTTGTAGCGCACCACGTTGATCCCCGAAAGTCGTGCCGCCTCGGGATTGCCGCCAACCGAATACAACCGACGCCCGATATTGGTGAAGGTCAGGACAAACCAGACGATGGCCGTGAACACCGCCATATAGATCACGGATTTGGCCAGCATGAACTCAAAGCCCGACGACACCACCAGCAAAGCGACAAGGGCGCCAAACACCGTCAAACCCACCGCAATGGGAGAGGTCCCCGTCGCGCTGCGGCGCGACCGCGCATAGACAGCGATGCCCGCCACGATCATCACCACCGCAATCACAAAGAGCGGCCACGACACCGGAACAAGCCCGCCTTCAAAGATCTTCATGGCCTCGCGCGATTCAGGCGCCCGCGCGTTCACCGTCTTGCCGTCGGTATAGATCAGAACCAGACCCCGCACTGCGGTCAGCGTGCCCAGCGTCACGATAAAGGCGTTGATCTTGAGGTATTGAACGATCAGGCCGTTCACCAACCCGAAAAAGATCGCAACCCCCATGCCCACCGCAAAGGAAAAGGCAAACCCCATGCTGTCCATGGCGCCAAGAAAGATTGCGCCCGACAATGCCGCGACCGAAGCGACCGAAAGGTCAAAGTTTCCGGTGATCAGGACCAAAGTCATCGAAACGGCCATGATCGACGCCACCGCCGCCTGATTCAGCACGTTCGAGATATTGGTCGGGCTCAGATAGCTGGGCCGGCCCAGATACATGGTGATCAATGTCAGCACGACCACCATAAAGGCCAAAGCATAAAAGACGCCCATTTCCTTCAGGCTGAACAGTTGGCCCAAATTGCTGCGGCGCGTCGCCCCCCCCTGCCCGCGATCCAAGCGGCCCCCATCTTGCACGATAGTCTGATTGTTCATTCGTCCGCCCTCCAACGGTTCAGGCAACTGTCGTTGCCGGCTCTTCGGACCCGGCAAGAACGACGAGTTCGTGCTCGCTTGTCTCTGCCACGGGTCGCTCGGCTATGATTTTGCCGCCACGCATGACCAGAACGCGGTCGCTTGCGGCGAGAATTTCTTCGAATTCAGATGACACGATGATGATCGTGCGCCCGGTTTGGGCCAGCTCTCGCACCAGACGAAGGATGTCGGTCTTGGCGCCGATGTCGATCCCGGCGGTCGGCTCGTCCAGCAGCAAGATCTGCGTGTCGGCGTCCAACCATTTGGCAATCGTCACCTTTTGCGCATTGCCGCCCGACAACTGGTTCACCGCGATATTCGCATCGGGGGCCTTGATGGCGAGTTTTCGGATGCCCGCGGTGCCACGGTCAAATTCGACCTTCCGGCTGGGCAGGACGCCGGGCCGGGTTAGCCCCCCGACGCTGGGCAAAGTGGTGTTGCGCCAGATTTCGAACTGGGGGATCAGCCCTTGGGCGTTGCGGTCTTCGGGGACAAGCCCCATGCCCGCGCGCATCGCCGCAGGAACCGACCGTGGCATCGGTTTGCCATCGATCAACACAGAGCCCTGCGCGTTCGGATCGGCGCCAAAGATCGCGTGCAAAAGCTCACTGCGCCCCGATCCCAGCAGCCCGGCGATCCCGACGACCTCGCCCGCCCGAATGGTCAGATTGGTCTTTTCCAGCTTGCCGGGGCTGTGCAGATCCCGCAGTTCCAGCTTTGGCGTGCCGCCAGTCTGCACATGCTGCGGGCGGTCATGCGCGCGATGTTCCATCGCGGCAACCTCACGCCCCACAATCGTTTCGGCGATCTTGTCCACATCCAGCTCGGAGGTTGGCTTTCCCTTAAGAACCGCAACCCCATCGCGCAGGATCGTGACCTCGTCGGTCAGATCGACGATTTCATCTAGGAAATGCGACACAAAGATGATGGCCTTGCCCTCGGTCTTGGACAGGTGGCGCACAATCCGGTAAACCAGTTCGCGCTCTTCGGTCGCCAAGGACGCGGTCGGCTCATCCATCACGATCAGTTCGGCCCCCGTGACCAGCGCCTTCATGATGGTGACCATCTGCCGCCGCCCGATCGACAGATCCGCAACCAGTTGCATCGGATCGATTGCATACTGCAGCCGGTCGCAAATGGCATGGAATTCCTCCAGATAGCTGCGCTTGCGCCGCCACAGGCCGTCATCGGCAAGGAAAAGATTTTCCAGCACCGACAGCGTTGGCACCAGCGGGATATGCTGGTGAATGGTCGCGATGCCGTGGTCGTTCGCCTCGCGCGGAGAGGAAAAGCTGACCTTTTGCCCCTTCCATTCGGTGACCCCGCCCGTGGCGGAAATCGCCCCGGACAGGATCTTGATCAGCGTGGATTTCCCGGCGCCATTCGCGCCGAGAAGGCCGTGCACGCTGCCGGCATAGACATCCAGATCGACACCCCGCAAAGCCACCGTTCCGTTGGGGAAGGTCTTCGAGATGCCTTTCAGGGAAAGAAGAGGGCGCTCAGCCGCCCGTGAATGCATGTTCATGAAAGCCGAGTCCCTCTCCCGCTCATTACCACTGCGCGACGCAGTCCCCGACGTTCTCTTTGGTCACAGGGAAGATGTCGTAGGTTGCAAAGTGGCCACGGCCGTAGTTCGGGTCGGCAGCCGCCGCCACGAGGATTTCAGCCATGATCTTGCCTTGGGTGCCCGGGAAGGTGCAAACGGTGCCGAACACGTTGCCGTCTTCGATTTCGTTGTTTTCATCGATCTGACCGCCAGCGGTCGAGATCAGCTTGACTTGCGAGCTGACGGCGGCAAGGGCGCGGGCGCAGCCAACGGTCATCGGAGGCGCTTCCGAGTAGATCATGTCGATGTCAGGATATGCGGTGACATAGTCCTGGCACAGCGCCTGCCCGTCTTCCGGGGTCCAGGTGGTGGGCTGGTTGACAACGATTTCGTACTTGATGCCGTTTTCTTCGAGGCCCTTCTTAAAGCCGTTCAGACGATGTTCGACCACCGGGTTACCGGCCATGCCCGAAACGACGCCGATCTTGACGGTCTTGTCCTTGGGCAGGTTGTCAGCGGCCAATTTGCCCGACAGGCGACCCACTTCGATGTCATCGGTCACGACCAGCGCGGTCAGGCCCGGGTAGACATAGGTCGGGGCTTCGTCGAATTCGCCGATGATCGAGCCCCCCGCCACAACCGGGATGCCGGCTTCGTTCAGACGATCAACCCAGCCCATGCCAGCCACCGAGTCGAGCGGCTGAATGCCGACGCCGGCAACACCTTGCTGGATCAGGTCGTCGATGGCGTTGGCCTGAAGCTCCGGGTTGAACTGGGCGTCGATGACGACAACCGTATCCCCGGCGGCTTCGACGACATCAGTGAATTGCTTGGCCATTGCGGTCTGGTAGGACGATGACAGACCGGCCGTCACGATCGCAAAGGTGCGACCTTCGGCCGATGCCGATTGGGCGGCGACGATTGCGCCCAAAGCAACTGCGGCGGTCCCAAACGATTTCATTGATTTCTTCATGGTTGTTCCTCCCTGGCGTTCCATACGAACTGCCATGATTAGAGCGACGTCCCATTGCGTCTGTCTACGAAGCTGAAAACGCCGAAGTCTTTTCCGATGATCTTCATAGGAGGGGCAGGATGTCGGCCCTTTGGCCGTGCCAAGACCCCCCGCTCCCGCAACCGCAGAGAAGGTTCGGCCACCCGCATTCGCCTCATTTATTTGTGGAAATCCAGGCGTTAAACGGTGATTTCGGCCCCGCAACCGCCGTTTTGACGAATCCGGTCGGAAGGCCTGCGACAGGTTGACCATGCGTCAAAGTCACAGCGTGTCGCGATACCGTTCAGAGGTTTCCCCGATGGAACCCGACCTATTGGCCCCATTTTGCGACATTTGTGCGGGCGGGCTGTGGCGTGCAACCAGATTTGGCCGCAAGCGTGCAGCCGTCAAATCAGGCCTTCGGCTTCATCCAGCGCTCGCGCTCTTGGCGGGCGATTTCGCCGATGCGCGTTGCTAACGACTGCAACCGCCAGATCAGAAACGCTGCAAGCCCGACATGGTAGGGGATCGTCAGCAGAAGGATCCAGCCCATGTGTTCCCAGCTGCCGAAAACGCCCGCGATCAGCGCAACGACCAGCGATCCGAGGAACGAGACGATCAGCGCCACCAAGATCGGCATCCCGTTCGCGCCATTGATCCGCGCACGGACCGCCGAGCGATCCATCCAGAAGCCAAGCAGGATCAACGAAAGCGACAGCCCAAAGGCGATGGCAAGAAAGATGGTCATGGCGGACCGAAGCTCCCTGAAAGCGACACTCAAAGCCAATTAGCGGGCTCGACAGAAACCGTGCCGAAAATTGAGTGTATAGCTGTGTATAACTTTATCAGAAGCCCAAATCCGATTTGAGCGAACCTAAAAAGTACAATAATATCAGGGAGTTAGGTGGTGCCCGGAGCCGGAATCGAACCAGCGACACGCGGATTTTCAAGACTTGCGCTGAAATTAAGCTATTGTATTTATTGAGGTGTTTGGCAGATTTTAGAGGTGTGCGAAAAACTGTGCAATGGCATTATGGGGGCATAAC
>JALQUQ010000082.1:0-228 GCA_023263735.1 Paracoccaceae bacterium
GTAATGAGTATGAATTCTTCGACCTGATTCAAGCGTGCTATGACACCAAGTTACTTGTCGGGCACAACATCAAGTTCGACTTGCAGTTTGCGCAATCTCACCGAACGCGCCGAAAAGGCAAACTCTCGACTTGGCCGATGATTATGGCTCTGCTGCGGGCCAAGCTTTGATGCCGCAAAGGCAGGTGGAACCGGTGCGGGTGACGCGGAAACCCAGTTCGCGGCAGCC
>JALQUQ010000082.1:238-9476 GCA_023263735.1 Paracoccaceae bacterium
AATCGGCGATACGCTTCGCCGGAGCATCGACAAGTGGGACGAGGGGACCTAAATGAGTCACGTCGCGACCTGTTTCCGTCCCCTTATAGGCGATGGTAGGACAGGGGACCGCCTCTTTTCCCCGGAACTTGTGCATTTGTGGGGAATTCCCTATATTATGAGCATTATGAGCAAGCATCTGGTTTCAGTGCTGACGACCGTCAATGCGCCCTACAGCAATCAGCTGGATGGCGCACAGCTCGCTCATTGCCTTTCTAATGTCGAGCTCGCCAAAGATTTTCCTGGTCAGGTTAGCTCCTTTCTGGGTGAGGTTCCGGTGGTCCAGCAGACTAGCTTTGCTGCAGAATTCGGCATTGAGCTTGAAGCACTGAAGGCCTTTGCATCGGACTTTGCGTCGTGGTCAGGCAGCCAGTGCAGCGCAGCATTAGAATAGATCACGGCGGGAGGCGCATCTGGCGTCCAGCTGGCAATATCGGCTTCGATCACCCGGTCATAACCGCGCGCCTTGGCAAGCATCGCGGCCGAGCTGTCGATGCCGACGATCTCGCGTTTGGGAAAACGGGTCCTGAGTGAGGCCGAAACCGCGCCATCGCCGCAGCCAAGATCAACTACCGGCCCGCCACAGGGCGTGCCGATCTGCATCAGAAGGTCAAGCGCAGGGCGCAAACGCAAACCCCGAAACCTTGCATAGGTTTCGGGGTTCCAGTCGTTCGATTTCTCGGAACTCATGCGGTCGGTTCGGGTTTCAGACCGCTATCGGGCGCCTTGGGCTTGCGTTTGCTCGCCTTGGGCACTGCCGTCACCGAAGTGCCGTCACTCGGCGGCGTGGCATCCGAGCCATCATCGGATCGCGGCAGTTCGCCGTTCATCACGCGCTGGATTTCGGCGCCGGTCAGGGTCTCGTATTCCAAGAGGCCCTCGGCCAGATTCTCCCACTCCTTGCGCTTTTCGGTCAGGATGCGCTTGGCGGTGGCATAGCCCTCGTCGATGATCTCTTTCACCTTCTGGTCGATGAGCTTCTGGGTCTCCTGGCTATGGTTGGTGCCGCCACCATAGCTGCCGAGATAGGATTGCTGCTCATTGGCATAGTCCACATGGCCCAGCTCTTCCGCAAAGCCGAACTGGGTGACCATCGCGCGGGCGATTTTCGAGACCTGTTGAATATCCGAGGTCGCGCCCGAGGTGACGTTCTCTTTACCGAATTTCAGCTCTTCCGCCACCTTGCCGCCCATCGCCATGGCTATCTTGGACTTATACTTGGTATAGCTCACCGAAAGCTGATCACGCTCGGGAAGGCTCATAACGAGGCCCAGCGCACGGCCACGCGGAATGATCGTCGCCTTGTGGATCGGATCGTGCTGCGGAACGTTGAGGCCGACGATCGCGTGGCCCGCCTCGTGATAGGCGGTCAGCTTCTTCTCGTCCTCGGTCATGACCATCGAGCGGCGCTCGGCGCCCATCATCACCTTGTCCTTGGCGTTTTCGAAATCGACCATGGTCACAAAACGCCGGTCGACACGGGCGGCCATGAGAGCGGCCTCGTTGACAAGGTTCGCAAGGTCAGCACCCGAGAAACCGGGCGTGCCACGGGCGATGATCCGCAGATCGACGTCGGGGCCAAGCGGGATCTTGCGGGCGTGCACGCCGAGGATCTTCTCGCGGCCCTTGATATCGGGGTTCGGCACCTGCACCTGACGGTCGAAACGGCCCGGGCGCAGAAGCGCGGGGTCGAGCACGTCGGGGCGGTTGGTGGCGGCAACGATAATGATGCCTTCGTTGGCCTCGAAACCGTCCATCTCGACGAGAAGCTGGTTCAGCGTCTGTTCGCGCTCGTCGTTGCCGCCGCCATAGCCTACGCCACGGCTCCGGCCCACGGCGTCGATCTCGTCGATAAAGACGATACAGGGCGCATTCTTCTTGGCCTGCTCGAACATATCGCGCACGCGGCTTGCGCCGACGCCGACGAACATCTCGACGAAATCGGAACCCGAAATGGTGAAGAACGGCACGCCAGCCTCGCCAGCAATCGCGCGGGCGAGAAGGGTCTTACCGGTGCCCGGAGGGCCGACAAGCAGCGCACCTTTGGGGATCTTGCCGCCAAGACGCGAGAATTTCTGCGGGTTGCGAAGGAACTCGACGATTTCCTCAAGCTCTTCCTTGGCCTCGTCGATACCCGCCACGTCGTCAAAGGTCACGCGGCCATGCTTTTCGGTCAAGAGTTTGGCCCGCGATTTGCCAAAGCCCATCGCGCCCCCACGACCGCCGCCCTGCATCCGGTTCATAAAGAACACCCACAGGCCGATCAGGATGATGAAGGGCAACCACAGGGTGATCGCGGACATAAAGCCCGACTGTTCCTGTGCGCGCGCCTCAACGCCAACGCCCTTGGCCACCAGTTCGGACGAGATGTTCGATCCCTGCGGAATGATGGTGGAATAGGTATTCCCATCCTTGCCCCGGATCGTCACGCGTTCGCCGTCGATCACAACACTGGATACGGCCCCGGTATCGACCCGGCTGATAAAGTCAGAATAGGAAATCTGCCGTGACGACGATGTCGATTGATTTCCGTTGAACAGCGTAAACAATGCCAGAACCAACAGAAACAGCACCAGCCACAATGCAAAATTTCGTGCATTTCCCACGAATGGTCTCCTCACATGCGCGCGGCTAATTCAGCGGCCGCGGCCTTTGCGCTATAAGATAGACAGAAAGGCGGTGGGTTCAATGCGATAAGACGAATATGCCGTCATCCTGCGCCAATTTCGCGCGCCAAAGCGGATGTTTTTCGGCAAAGGGGGCCGCGATCACCTTTTCGTCATGCCAAACCGCCGGGCTGATCGCCAGCACATCGCGCGGGATTTGGGCCACCAGATCCGCGCGTTCAAGTTGCGCCAAACCCGCATAGCCCAAGGGGCCAAGGGTCAAACGCCCGTGTTGCGCCTCCCCCAAAACGGGCACGACGCGCCATTTTCCATCCCAGATCTGATCGATCGGCACCATCGGGCCCAGTGCGGCAGGCTCGCGCATCAGGCACGACAATTGCCCCTTGGGCCGTGTCACCACCCCCGCCAAGGTCGCTGGGCGCTGTGCCAGCACGGCCGCCTGAAACCGCGCAAGAGCGGCGGCGCGCGGGGCATCGGATTGCGGCGAAATCCACTGGACGGCCGACAGAACCAGCCGCCGCTGAACCTCGGCCGGTTCATGCGCCAAGGCGACCGGATCAAAAAACAGCGCCCCCGCCCGTTCGCGCACCACCCGGCCCGCCGCCTGCCGGGTCATGACCCGAAGGCTTTCCTGCACCTCGGCCATGGTACGCGCAACGCTGGCCAAAGCCTCGACCGTCAGCCCGATTTGCCCCATGTCGGACAGCGCCCGCCGAACGCGGCTGCGTTCATAATCTTGATCAAGATTGGTTGGGTCCTCGACCCAAGTCATCTGCTCCTCTTTCAAAAAACCGCGCAGGTCTGCCCGCGTTACCCCCAAAAGGGGCCGCAGGAATGTCACGCCATTCTGAACCCAGGTTGGGCGAAGACCGCTCAGCCCATCCGGGCCAGAGGCACGGGCCAGCCCCATCAGCACGGTTTCGGCCTGATCATCCGCGGTATGGGCAATGGCCACGCGCGCGATCCCCTGCGCACTGGCCCAATCCGCAAGCAGGCGATACCGTTCCCGCCGCGCCTGATCCATCAGATTGCCGGTGACTGGCCCCTTCTGCGACCATGTCAGGATCTGGTGCGAAAGGCCCAAATCTGCGCAGATCCGGGCGACCATAAGGGCCTCGTCCAACGCTTCGGGACGCAGGCCGTGGTTTACCGTCGCAACGCGCAGGTTCCAGCCGCATTCGATGGATAGTTTGGCACTGGCCACCAGCAGCGCCATGGAATCCCCGCCGCCCGATACGGCCAAGCCCAATGGCCCGGGCGCAATCTGCCGCAAAGCCGCATCCAAACGCGCCAAAGCACCGGGCGCGGCCTTGGGCAAAGGCGTCACTGGCAGGCCAGCCCGCCCATGGCGATGGTCGCCTGCGTGGACGCCATGCTGCCGGGATAGCGCGCGCCCACTTCGGCCAAGGTCACACAGGCTTCGGGCGTTTGCCCCAACTCACCCAGACGCTCGCCCAGATGCAGCAAGCTGTCGGCCGCAAACGGACCTTCGGGCGCACCGGAAAACGAATCCAGATAGGCCCGCGCGGCATTGGCGATATCGCCAGCCTGCGTCAAAGCCTCGCCTCGGTTGAAATGCGCCTCTTGGGTCAGCGGCGAGCCAGGATAGGATTGGGTAAAGGCCGCAAAGAGGTCCGCGGCGGTACGAAAGTCACCCTGACCGAGCACCCCCTTGGCCCGGTCAAAATCTGCCTGTTCCCCGATGGCAAGCTCGGCTCCGCCCGCAGGCGGCGTGGCAACAGTGGCCAAGGGCGCTGCCGCTCCGGCGTCGCCCCCCAAAGTCGGTGTTTGACCGATGGTCGCAAGATCGCAGCCCTCGGTCACCTCACACAGGCGGAATTCCAGATCGCCCAAACGATTGGTGCCATCGCTGACCACCCGGTTCAGGCGCAATTCGATCTCTTCGGCGCGGGCCGTCAGGCGTGACAGTTCCGCTTCGATCGAATCCATCCGCTCCAAAGCCGAACTGCCGGCCGTGACGCCAGAGGCACCCGATGTCACCAATTCCGACTTGAGGCTGTTGAAATCAACGGCAAGGCGGCCCAATTCGGCCCGGATATCGGCCAAGGTTTGCGCCCGGTCTTGGGCGAATGCGGGGCCAACCAGTGACCCGGTGATAGCCCCTGCCATCAACACAGCAATGATCAGCCCCCGCATCGATTACACCCCGCTGCCGACCGACAACACCGTTACGGCGCGGCGGTTCTTGGCATAGCAGGCCTCTTCCGAGCAAACTTCCAGCGGGCGCTCTTTGCCATACGAGATGGTGCGGATACGGTTGGCCGGAACCCCTTGCGAAACAAGGAAACTCTGCACCGAAGCCGCGCGGCGTGCGCCCAGCGACAAGTTGTATTCGCGGGTGCCCTGTTCGTCGGCGTGGCCTTCGACGATCACGGCATAACCACCGTTCGACATCAGCCACTGCGCCTGACCGGCCAGAATGGTCCGGGCTTCGGGCGTCAGGGTGTGCTGGTCGACCGGGAACAGAACGCGGTCCCCGACACGCTGGTTGAAATAGGCGATCGACGCCGGGTCATTCGGATCGCCCAAGCCGGTCGTATCGACAAAGCCCGTGCCATTGCCAAGGCCATCCGCCCCGGCACCACCGGCCCCGCCAAACCGGTCAGGGTTGTTACAAGCCGCCAGCCCAAGGGCGGCCACGATCAGAAAGGCTTTGGGAAACAGTGTCATAGCCTTGATTTCCTTTTGGTCTTGGTGCTCGATCCGCACCAGAATAGCATCAGATTGCAGGCCGCACAAACGGCCCAGACGATTAGGGGAGCAACGGCGACCACGCCGGGTCAGACGCCGCGCCTTCGGTAGAAATCTGGCGCAGGTTACGGCCAGAAATATCAACGCTGAACAGGGCCGCCGAGCCACCCGCGCCGCTGGATTCACGGGTGAACATGATTACGCGGCCATTCGGGCTCCAGGTCGGGCCCTCGTCCAGAAAGCTGGCGGTCAACAAGCGCTCTTCGCTGCCGTCGGTGCGCATGACACCGATGTGGAAACGGCCCTCGTTCTGCTTGGTAAAGGCCACCAGATCCCCACGCGGAGACCAGACGGGCGTGCCGTACCGGCCCTTGCCGCCCGAAATGCGGCGCGCCTCGCCCCCGCTGGCCGACATGATATACAGTTGCTGGGTGCCCGAGCGGTCGGATTCAAACACGATCTGGCTGCCATCCGGGCTGAAATCCGGCGCGGTTTCAATCGACGGTGCATTGGTCAACTGGGTCAGGCCGCCCGACCCAAGATCAAGCATGTAGAGGTCAGAGTTGCCGCCGCGTTCAAGGCTGAACACGACACGCCGCCCATCGGGCGAAAAGCGCGGGGCAAACGTCATGGTGCCCGGCTGTTCGGCCAAAGTCTGCGTGGCCAAGGACCCCACATCCATCAAGGTGATGCGCGGAAAGCCGGTGGCATAAGAGGTATAAAGGATGCGGTCCCCGGCAGGCGAAAACCGCGGTGCCAGAACGATCGCGCTGGAGTCGGTCAGGTACTGCACGTTGGCGCCGTCATAATCCATCACGGCCAAACGCTTCAGGCGCTGGTTCTTGGGGCCGCTTTCCGAAACGAACACCACACGGCTGTCAAAGTACCCACCCTCGCCGGTGATCCGGCTATAGGCGGCATCGGCGACCTTGTGTGCCATGCGGCGCCAGCTGCGGGTGGTGCCCGCAAACTGCAGCCCCTCGCCCAATTGCTGGCCCGAAAACACGTCGAACAAACGGAATTTCACAACGATGCGATCCCCCGACGCGCTGACCGCCCCCGTGATCACGGCCTGCGCATTGATCGCTTTCCAGTCCTCATAGGCGATCGAGCTGTCAAAGCTGGTCACGCGCGAGATATGGGCCTCTTGCGGAATTTCGCGGAACAACCCTGTTCCCGCCAGATCGCTGGCGATGACCCGGGCGATGTCACGCGCGTATTCCGAACCGCCCCCGTTTTCCGGTACGAAATCCGGCACGGCAAAGGGCAGAGGCTCGATCACGCCTTCGGTGATTTCAATGCGAAGCGGCCCGCTCTGGGCCTTGGCCATCTGGGCCGTGACCGACCCCAGCAGCACAAAGGCCGCCAATGCCGATCCAAGAATTCTGAACATGCTCATCGTCGCCTCGGGGTCAGAAGTGTTTTAGGGCAGCATACGCAAAGTGCTGCCAGATACAGTCAACAGGCCGCAACACGGCCCGATTTCGGCGGGAGTTTGCGCAAGAGATCATCTCAACCGCATCCCTTCGGGGTTAAAGACCAATTCCATTTCGCGCCATTGCTCGTATTTCTCACGCGGCAGGGGAAAGCCTTTGGCCCCACAACGGATCACAGCCCGGCGCGCGGCCTCATAGGCTTGACGTGCAGCGGATTCGTCGCCACCCGAGAATTCGACCATATAGATCGACCCCGCATCCGGCACCCCGGTTTCGGCCACGCTGACGCCCAAGACGACCGTCACCCGCAGCGCATCCGTCGACAAGGACCCGACGTTCCAACACTGTTGGACGGCCACGCGCAGATTGTCCTTTTCCCCCGAGGTCATCGGCGGGCCGGGATCGGCAGCCGGGGCACTTTCTCCGGCGCTTTCGCCGGCGGCTTGGGCAACCAAAGCGGCAATCTCGTCGGCCTGCGCATCGGGCGCGGGTTCGGCATCGGGTTTCGGCTCTGCCGCGGCAACGGCGGGCGTCTCTTCCTTTGGCGGCTCTTCGACCGGCGTTTCACGGCGCACGGGGCGCCCTTTGGGGCGCGGACTGGTTTTGGGGGCACCGCTGGCCACCACCTCTTCTTGGCGGTTGGCTTCGGTCTCCAGAACGGTTCCCGCCTCTTCCTGCGCGACTTCGGGCTTTTCTTCCTGCACCACGTCAGGCTGCGGCACCGGATCGGGCGTCACGGCCTGTTCGGGGGTATCCGACGTCTCGGCATTCGGATCGGGGCTGTCGATCGGCACGGGTGCCACGCGCGGCGCGGGTTTGGGGCGCGCATCCGGGCTGGGCGTCAACGGCACCGGCGGAGGCGCATCGGGCTGCACGGGCAAAGGCTGCGCATCCGCCACCCCATTGTTCTGCGGCAAGTCTTCGGGCGCGGGTTCGGGCTCAACCGGAGCCGGCGCGACCGGTTCGGGGGCCGGGGCTGGCTCCGGCCGCACGGGCTCGGGCTGCGGCACGGGGTCTTCGGCTGGGGCGGGGGCGTCTTTCGGCGCGGGCGCGGGCTCTGCGGCGGGCTCGGGCGTCGATGGCACGGCAGCCTGCATCGCCTCAAACTCGGCGGTCGACATCATCGACACTTCGGCCACCTGAATCTCGGGCGCGTCCTTGGGCGAAAACAACCAATCCCCCAGAATCACCCAGAGGATCAGAGCCGCATGGCCCACGCCGGAAATGATGGTGCCCTTTTGCATCGCAACCAAAGTCAAAAAGCCGCGTCAGTTTCCGCCCAAAGATGGGCCGTCGGTATCTGTGACCAAACCGATCTCGTTAAAGCCACCCGCATTCAGCGCGCCCATGATCTGAGCCACGCGGCTGTAAGGAATGGCCCCATCGGCGCGCAAGAAGACCTTTTTGCTGGTCCGCTCGGCCGCGATTGCCTCCAGTTTGGGGATCAGTTCGGTTTCGGAAATCTCGGTGTTCATCAAGACCGTGCGGCCATCGGCGGTCAGCGTGATGGTCAACGGCTCTTCTTGCTCGGTTGGCAGGGCGTTGGCGGCGGTTTTCGGCAACTCGACCGGAACGCCCACGGTCAAAAGCGGAGCCGCGACCATGAAAATGATCAAAAGCACCAGCATCACGTCCACAAAGGGCGTGACGTTGATTTCCGCCATGGCGGCGGATTTTCCACGACGGCGGCGGCGCGACCCACCACCCGATGATTTCATGACACCCGCACCCATGGTCAGCTGTCCAACTGGCGGGAAAGGATGGTTGCGAATTCGTCGGCAAAGCTTTCGTAATTGCCCAGAATGCGCTCACTCTCTGCATTCAGCTTGTTGTAAAACACCACCGCCGGAATAGCCGCGATCAGGCCGATGCCCGTGGCCAGCAACGCCTCGGCAATGCCCGGGGCCACGACGGCAAGGTTGGTGTTCTGGCTGATGGCGATCTGTTCAAAGCTGTGCTTGATCCCCCAGATCGTGCCGAACAACCCGATGAACGGCGCGGTCGAACCCGTGGTGGCAAGAAACGACAGACCGTTGTTCAAACGCTCGGATTCGCGGGCGATGGCCACATTCATTGCCCGGTCGATCCGGGCCTGCGCACCGGCGATCAGCGCGCCATCCTGCCGGTGACTGCGCCGCCATTCCAGCATCCCGGCCGCAAAGACCTTTTCACTGGGACCAGACGGCGATTGCCCGATCCGGTCAAAAAGCTCGTCCAAAGGTTCGCCCGACCAAAAGGCCCGGTCGAAAACGGCCGCCTCGCGCTTGGCCAGCCGGAACATGATGAACTTTTGAATGATGATCGACCACGACCAAAAGGACATGGCCATCAGCAGCACCATGACGACCTGAACCGTAAAGGTCGCACGTGCAAAAAGGGCCAGCATGGAGAAATCAATCTCCTGCGCCACCGCAAGGGTTTCCG
>JALQUQ010000082.1:9486-9809 GCA_023263735.1 Paracoccaceae bacterium
CCATTACGCCTGCTCTTTTTTGGGGGCGATTGTTCGCCGCCTGTTATCAGTGATTCTATCCGGAAATAAGGGGATTTGCCAACACAACTGCGTGGCTCGGCGGCCCTTTGCTGAAACATTTGCGGGCACTATGCCTTTGGTTTAGGGCCTCAGTGGCCGCCATTGGCCACTGGCAGACCCAAGGGGGCCCCTTGCCCCCCCGTCACCTCAGGCTTCGGGGATCAGGATTTCCCGTTTCCCCACGTGATTTGCGGGCGTCACGATGCCCTGATCTTCCATCTGTTCAACCAGACGCGCGGCCTTGTTATAGCCGATGCCCAGTT
>JALQUQ010000083.1 GCA_023263735.1 Paracoccaceae bacterium
GCGACGAGGCCGTAGTCGGTGCCGTTGAATCCATGCAGGCCGGGGGGGACGGCTTGCGGCCTGGCGCCCCGATTGCCCAGGTACCAGAGGCTCTCAGGGGTGCCGATCAACAGATTGAACGCGCCGTAGTGTTGCTGCTCTTCCGCCAGCGCGTGGGCAAACTGTTCCGGGCTGGCAGAGGACCCTGCCCCGCCGTATTCTTCGGGAACGGTCACGCCCAGCAACCCTTGGGCGCCCATTTCGCGGAAAATCTCGGGGTCGGTGTGTTCGTTCAGATAGGCGTTTTCGACGCGGGTCAGCAGGCGGTCGGTGGCAAAGCTGCGCGCGGCGTCGCGGATCATACGCTCATCTTCGCTAAGCTGGTCGTTCAGCAGCAGCGCATCATCCCATTGAAAGCTGATGCCCTTGGCCGAAGGTTTATGCGCCATGTTCCGGTTCCCCTGATCTGAATCTGGACCTGTGATAGACCGGAATCCCCCCGACAGGGACCCGGTTTGTTTTCATCACATCATGCATTTTTTGAATGAACTGACGACAGCGCCTCGACCAGCATCAGCATGGTCAGGGCCTGACCATAGGGGGCGGGAATATCGGGAATGCGGCGGTAGAAATCCAGATCATGGCCCATGGGCGTGCCATCCGAGACATGGGCCACGATGCCGTCAGGCTGGATGCAGCTTTGCACCGCCGCAAAGGCGCGGGCGGCGACGGGTTCCAGATCGGGCGACAGGAGGCCCAAGGCGATGCCGCGCCGGATGCCATAGGCGAAACCGGCGGTGGCCGAGGCCTCGATGGGCGAAGTTGGGTCATCGAGCAGGGTGTGAAAGAAGCCCTGTTCGTTTTGCAATTCGGCCAAGCGGCGGACTTGCGCGGCGAGGACATTGGCCAAGAACCGATGCGAGACCATCGGCATATCGGGCAGGATGTCAAAAAGCTCGGGGATGGCGATGGTGATCCAGGCATTGCCGCGCCCCCAGAAGGCCCGGGCAAAGTTGTGGCGGCCGATGAATGTCCAGCCGTGATACCACAGGCCCGAGGCGGGGTTTGACAGATAGCGCGCGTGGATGTGGAATTGATAGACCGCCTCTTCGATCCAATCGGGGCGGTTGAACCGTTTGCCTGCGCGGGCCAAGAACAGGCAGGTCATGAACAGCGTGTCATCCCACAATTCGCCGTCGTTCTGGCGTTCCTTGACCGTGTGCTGAAAGCCGCGATCTTGGGTTTTCGCCAGACCGTTGACCAGCCAATCGGCCCAGTCCTGCACCAGATCCTCCCACGCGGGGCGGTGAACATGGTCGATCAGGCAACACAGCGCCAGCATGGGCGCGGTGGAATTCACCTGCCGCGCGGGCAGGCCCCGCCCGATCTGCCAGTCGTACCAATCGGCCAAGGCGGCGATCAGCGCCTGATCGCCGGTGCTGGCCGCATGACGGTAAAGCCCGTAAAGGCCGACGCCGATTTCCCAATCCCATTCGTCGAATTGCAGTTTGAACCCCTGCCCGCCGGTCGCGCCTTGAAGGGGCGCGGTTTCGTTGATGCCCTTGATGCGGGCCAGCCCGGTGGCCACGCGGGCAAGCTGCGCCAAAAGGGAGGTGGGGTCTTGGGTCATCGGGGGTCCTTGGGGGATGGGGCGCGTCACGCAAGGCGCGCGGTCTGAACCTGCGGCAGGGTGGCGCGGGTGGGAAAGGGGACGGGCTGGCCCGCACGGAAGAGGCCCTGCGCATAAGACAGCCGCAGATCGGGTTGATCGGGGCGGATCAGGTGCAGCGCCCTGTCGTCCCTTGACAGGGTCAGGCGGCTGTGGCGGGCGATTTCGGCGATCTGGTCAAGGCCCCCGGCGGGCAGGTTGCCCACGATCACCGCCCAGCCGGTGCAGAGGCCCGAGGTGCGGTGTTCAAGCCCCTGCCCCGGCCCCCGGGTTTCGGTTTCGATGGGGCCGGTCGCATGGGCCAGCACATAGCCCCCGCCCGATTGCAGCGCGATCCAGTCGGGCCCCCGGCGCAGGGCATCGAACAGATCAAGCGGCGCATAGGCATGGGTAAAGGGCAGGCGCGCCGACGGGCCAAGATCGTTGAGGTAAAGGCAGGTGTTCCCGTCCATCGCCACCCGGGGCATGACGCCATTGCCCGACCAATAGCTGGGGCGGTGGTGGCCCCAAGGATCGTCTTCGCCCGGGTGGTTGATCCAGAGGCGGGCAAAGGGGTGGCCCGCGCCCTGCACATCGATCAGATGTTGCTGGTGACCGATGGCACCGGGCGGGCCATCGACGGCGGCCGACATTTGCACCTGATCGGTTTTCCACAGCGCCAGACGGGCGGCGGCCCCATAGCCCTGAATGTAATGCGCCTGCACCACCGTGCCGGGCGCGGGGCGGGCGTGGGCCTCGATGCCTTGGGGCGGGGCATAATCGCAGGCGCAAAACATCGGCAGGGCCGCGACGCCTTCGTTCAGCCAGCCCTGACCAAAGGCGACCGTGGCAAAGGGGGGCAATTCCGACAGCGGGCCCGCGCGCAGTTCCTTGTCATAGGCGCGGCCCATGGTTCCGGCCGAGACCCCGGCCAGAGTGTGCAGCGCGATCATGCGGAACAGCGCATCCAGAACGGCGCGGCAATCGTCTTTCAGGGGGCCGTCGCTCCACCGGTACAGCCCGAAAAGGCCGATGAAATCGATGGGATAATACGCGGCCGAGTTCCATTCGGCGAGACCGTGATCCTTGATGCTGTCAAACCAGCGGGTCAGGCGGCTGTGGGCCCGCGCGCGGTGATCGGCCCCGGTCAGGCCGGAATTGGAAAAGACCTGATCGGGAAACAGGGTGCCCGCGATATATTGGCTGACATGAAAGCACAGGACGTGGTTTTCGCTCCAGAACCACATGGTGTCATTGCCGGGTTCGTCCATCCAATAGCGGTAGGACAAGATGGCCTGCCGGATGCGGTCGGCGGCGGCGGGGGGCAGTTCGGCGGCATGGGCGGCATAAAGCCACAACAGCGGCACCAGCACGAAATCGGAGCAATCGCGGCGGCCGTTGATGCCATCCAGCGTGTCGTCAAGGATCGCGTCGCAGGGGGCATCCCACCCCAGCCCCGCCGCAAAGCGTGCCAGCACGCGGCCGATCCGCGCCTCTCCGTTGCGGGCGGCAAACTCCAGCGCGGCGGCCTTGCGCGCGGCCAGATCGCCGGGCAGATCTTGGGGGCGGGTCTGGCGCAAGAGGGCAAAGGCGATGGACCGTTCGACCCGGGCGTCGCCGATGGACAGGGTCAGCTTGAGCGGGTGATACGCCTCGGCCAAGGGCGCCAATGACCCCAGCGACACCTCGGTCGCGCCCGCGCGCAGGGTGCCCCTGCCGGTAAAAAGCGGCGGCAGATGCGACAGATGCACGCTTTGCCCCACTTGGGCCGTGATCTGAACGTCGCTTTCGGGCGGATCATCCACGCGCAGGGTCAGATCGCCGCCGGAAAACACCACCTGCCCCGGGCGGATGTCGCGCGCCAAGGCCATCAGCGCCGCCAGATCGGCGGGCCGGGCGCGGCTGGGCACGGCGGCCTCAACCGGGTGATCGCCCAACAGGGTCAGTTCGACAAAGAAATTGGTGTCGCGCTCGGCGATATCTTCCATCAACAACACCAGCTCGGCCCCTTGGGGCGGGAGGGTCCAGAGATTCAAGTGTTGGTTAACAAGCACTATGAATATAGCCGCTTGATCGAAGACATCACCGAAGTTCAGGCTTTGGCATCACTGCGTAAATTCTACACTGGTGACGCTGGCTACGCTTTGGCTAAGCAAGTTGACACTGGTGCCCATGGCGTATTGGTTGTTTTCGATGACGAAAATCACCGGCAGGTCCCAAAGTTCGGCCATGTTGTAGGTTTCATAGACCTGGCCCTGGTTGGCCGCGCCATCGCCGAAATAGGTAAAGGTCACATTGTCATTGCCTTTGTATTTGTCGGCAAAGGCCAGACCCGCGCCCAGCGGAACCTGCGCGCCCACGATGCCGTGGCCGCCGTAGAAGTGCTTTTCTTTCGAGAACATGTGCATCGAACCGCCCTTGCCCTTGGAGTAGCCCCCAATTCGGCCGGTCAGTTCTGCCATGACGCCCTTGGCATCCATCCCGCAGGCCAGCATATGGCCGTGGTCGCGGTAGCTGGTCAGACGCTTGTCGCCGTCTTTCGCCGCGGCCTCCAGACCCACGACCACGGCCTCTTGCCCGATATAAAGGTGACAAAAGCCGCCGATCAGGCCCATGCCATACAGTTGACCGGCCTTTTCTTCAAAGCGGCGGATCAACAGCATGTCGCGGTAGTATTTCAGAAGCTCTTCTTTCGAGGCATTCGGCCTCTCAGCGGGTTTCTTTGCGGCCATGTACGGCGTCCTCCCATCCGTTAATGGAATAGTTCAATATTAAACCATCTGTACTGTATCGGTGTTTGTTGGGTCAAAACAAAAATCGCGGTACAAGCACGGCGCATTGCTCCTATGCGCATGCTGCAACCCTTGACGTTGCGAGTCAAAAGTTTTGCGGAGGGGATGGGGGAAAGCGATACGCGCAGACCGAACGGCCAAAGCCGCCGGGGTCTGCAAGGGCGTCAGCCGGACCCGCGATCAGCGGATCACGACTTCGTCCGCGCGAACATATCCAAGAACGTCGCGCACCTGTTCGTCCAAGAGATCAAGGTCCAGATACCGATCAGACAGGCGCGTGGTCAGGTTTGACATGCGCAGCATCTCTTCGGCCAGACGATCCCGTTCCAGCGTCAATGTCTCGGCCTCGGCACGAATCTGAACCTGACGCAGCACACCATAATCGCCTTGCACGGCGGCAAAGGCGAAATAGCCCGAAAGCAACAGCGCAACGGCCATATACAAAAGGCCGCCAAGGCTGGGGTGTGTGCCGTGTTTCTTCATCTTTTGCCCGACGTGTTTTTTATTGCCCGGTTGATCCAAGCTTGCGGGCATCATGGCACATCTGATTCGCGAAGGGAATCCCCCATGAGAGGGAACATCCCTTCGCGATTGGATCGAACAGATTAGCCCGCGATCGAGGCGGCGTGGATCGAGGTGATCGACTGGCCCAACAGCGCGTCAAATTCGGCGTCGGATTGGCCGGCCGACAGGCCTTCGATCAGGGCGCGGCTAAAGCTTGCGATGATACCCCGGTTGCGGGCCAAGATCTCGTTGGCGGCCTCGCGGCTGTGGCCGCCCGACAGCGCCACGACCTTCAACACTTTGGGGTGATCGACCAAGGGCGCATAGAAATTATCGACCGTGGGCAGCGACAATTTCAGCATCACTTGCTGGCCTTCGGGCAGGGCATCCAGATGTTTCAGGATTTCTTCCTGCAAGATCGCCTCGGCTTCGGCCTTGTCCGAGATCGAGATCGTGACCTCGGGTTCCAGAATCGGCATCAGGCCATGGGCAATGACGGTTTTGCCCAATTCGAATTGCTGGGCGACGATGGCCGCGATTCCGGCGCGATTGGCCGCCGATACCACCGACCGTTCCTTGGTGCCATAAATGCCTGCCTTGGCCGCGCGGACCAAAAGTTCGCTCAGCCCCGGGATCGGTTTCAAAAGCTGGCAGCCATCCACCTCGGCCTCAAGTCCCTTGTCGATTTTCAGGAACGGCACGACGCCCCGCTTTTCCCAAAGATAGGTCGCGGTGGGAATTCCATCGATGGTGCGATCCATCGTCTGTTCAAACAGGATCGCGCCGACGACCTTGTCTCCGGTAAAGGCCGGGGATTTGATGATCCGCGCCCGCATCGCATGGATCAGATCGAACATTTCGGATTCCGTCGTCCAGGCATCGTCGGCCACGCCATACTGGCGCAATGCCTTGGGGGTCGAGCCGCCCGATTGGTCAAGAGCGGCAATAAAGCCGTTGCCGTTGCGAACCTGTTCGGTCATCGCTGCGATCGACATGAAGGAAATCCTTTGGTTGGTGTTCGGAAAATGGCCTTTGCAGGGGGGATAGCGGCTGCCCAATGGCCATGCAATCTTGTTAGCGCGAACGCCGGAACAAGCGATGCTCCGGCGCTCTTGGCTTAGGCATTCAGCGCTTCGACACCCGGCAAGGCCTTGCCTTCCATCCATTCGAGGAAGGCCCCGCCCGCGGTCGAGATAAAGGTAAAGGCGCTGGCCGCCCCCGCCTGATTCAGGGCCGAAACCGTGTCACCGCCCCCGGCGACAGAAACCAGCTTGCCCTCTTGGGTCAGGGCGGCAGCGGCCTTGGCGGCGGCATTGGTGGCGGCATCAAACGGGGTCAGTTCGAATGCGCCAAGGGGGCCGTTCCAGATCAGGGTTTTCGAGTCCTCGAACACCTTGACGATCTCGGCAACCGATGCCGGGCCTGCATCAAGGATCATGGCATCGGCCGGGCAGGCCGTGGCCGCCACGGTTTCATGGGCGGCATTGGCCTTGAATTCGCGGGCCACCACCACGTCGATCGGCAGGTGGATCTTGCACCCGGCGTCTTTGGCCTTTTCCAGAATGGCGCGGGCCGTGTCGGCCATATCGCGTTCGGCCAACGATTTGCCGACCTCGATCCCTTGGGCCACAAGGAAGGTGTTCGCCATGCCGCCGCCGATCACCAGATGATCGACCTTGGTCACCAGATTTCCCAGCAGATCAAGCTTGGTCGAAACCTTGGCCCCGCCGACAACCGCCACCACCGGGCGAACGGGCGTGCCAAGCGCGGCCTCCAGCGCTTTCAACTCGGCTTCCATCAGGCGGCCAGCCAAAGCGGGCAGATGATGCGCCAGCCCCTCGGTCGAAGCATGGGCACGGTGCGCCGCCGAAAAGGCGTCGTTCACGAAAACATGGCCCAGCTTTGCCATTTCAGCGGCCAATTCCGGGGCATTCTTTTCCTCGCCCGCGTGAAAGCGGGTGTTTTCCAGCAGGACCACATCGCCCTGTGCGGCGGCTGCAATCGCTTCGATTGCCGGGGCACCGATGCAATCGGCACCAAACACGACCTTGCGGCCAAGGCTGGCTTGCAGGGCAGGGGCCACGTGCCCAAGGCTCATTTCCGGCACGACCTTGCCTTTGGGGCGGTCGAAATGGGCCAAAAGCACCACCTTGCCCCCCCGGGCGATGATATCTTCGACCGTCGGCTTGATCTTGTCGATCCGGGTGGTGTCGGTCACCCGCCCCCCTTCCATGGGCACGTTGATGTCTACACGGGTCAGAACCGTTTTCCCGGCAAGAACGGCATCATCAAGGGTCTTCCAAGCCATGGGGGCCTCCTTCAGAAGAATTCGCCCTCTTGTCGGCGACAAAGGGCTTTGCGTCAACTGTTCGCGCCGGTAGGGCTTTTCCTTCTGCCCCAGGATGATTAGGTTCGCCACAGTCGAAAATCAGGAGCCCATCCAATGGCCGAAATCAAAGATCCGGAAAACACGATCATTCTGACGCTGAAAGACGGCGAAGTCGTGATCGAACTCTTGCCCGCAGTGGCGCCCAAGCATTCCGAGCGTATGAAGCAGCTTGCGCGGGACAAGGCCTATGACAACGTGGCATTTCACCGCGTGATCGAAGGTTTCATGGCCCAGACCGGCGATGTGGAACATGCCAACATGGAAAAAGATTACAACCCGCGCCGCGCAGGCACGGGCGGTTCGGAATATCCCGATCTTCCGGCTGAGTTCTCCAAGCTGCCGCATGATCGCGGCACGCTGGGCGCTGCCCGGTCGATGAACCCGAATTCGGCCAACAGCCAGTTCTTCATCAACTTCAAGGACAATCACTTCCTGAACGGCCAATACACCGTTTATGGCCGGGTGATCGCGGGCATGGAATTCGTTGACAAGATCCAGCGTGGCGAACCGCCGGCGAACCCGGATCGCATGATCACCGTGCGGGTGGCGGCTGATGTTCAATAAATTCCTTCTGGGCGGCTTTCTGGCTGCGGCTGTGGCGGTTCCCGCTATGGCCGAGGATGCGGTTGATGGCCCCGGCCCGAACCTGACCATCGAAATCTCGGGCGCGGCCAATGGAACGGTCGTGATCGATCTGCTGCCGGACGTCGCGCCAAAGCATGTCGCACAGATCGTGGCCTTGGCCAAAGCGGGCGAGTTCGATGGCGTGGTGTTTCACCGGGTGATTCCGGGATTCATGGCGCAAACGGGCGACGTGCAATATGGCAAGGTCGGCGGCGATCTGAAGATGGCGGGCATGGGCGGATCGTCGATGGACGATATCCCGCTTGAGCCGTCGGATGTGACCTTTGACCGGGGCGTCGTCGGCGCTGCCCGTGCCCAAGACCCCAACAGCGCGAACAGCCAGTTCTTTATCATGTTTGCGCCGGGTGCGTTCCTTGATGGCCAGTACACCGTTTTCGGGCGGGTCATCAGCGGGATGGAGGTCGTCGACCAGATCCAGCCGGGCGATGGCCCGAATGGAGAGGTTTCGACCCCCGATGTGATGACGAAAGTCACCGTTCAGGACTGATAGATCGGGGGCCTTCGGGCCCCCTTTCTGATCCGGCGGCTTGTTTCGGACACAAAGCCCGCCTTGCCATTGACCGTGGTTGAACCCAAAGTCGCGCAAAAGACCAAAGGGACGATCATGGACAACGAAAACTTGCTGCGTGCGGCCAATCTTCTGCATCACCGCAATGCCGGGCTGGAAAAGGGCGATCCGGTGGCCCTGCCGCTGACAAGTTCAACCACCTTTCATCTGCCCGAGGTTCAGGGCGCCCCCTATATCTATGGTCGCAACGGCACGCCCACGTGGTCGGCGGTCGAGGCGCAGTTGTCCATTCTGGAATCTGCGGAAACGGTGGCCTTCCCCTCTGGAATGGGGGCGATCTCGGCTGCTTTGTTTGCCACTCTGAAATCGGGCGACCGGATCATCCTGCCGTCGGATGGCTATTACGTGACGCGGATTCTGGCGCGTGATTTTCTGGCCCCGATGGGGGTGGCGGTCACCGAAGTGGCGACCCGTGATTATGCCAGCACCGATTTTTCCGGCGCGGCTGTGGTCTATCTGGAAACGCCGTCGAACCCCGGTTTGGATCTGGTGGATATTGCCGATTGTGTGGCCCGGGCGCATGCGGTGGGCGCGCGGGTGATCGTCGATAACACCACGATGACCCCGCTTTTGCAGCGCCCCTTGGATCTGGGGGCCGATCTGGTGGTGGCCGCCGACACCAAGGCCCCGGCAGGTCATTCCGATGCCTTGTTTGGCCATGTCGCGGGGCGGGATGCAAAGCTGATGGGCCGCGTGCGCGATTGGCGGCGGCTTTCCGGCGCGGTTCCCGGCGCGATGGAGGCTTGGCTTGTGCACCGGGGGCTTGAAACGCTGGAGGTGCGGCTGGCGCGGATGTGTGACAGCGCCGGGATCATTGCAACCCGGCTCGAGCAGCACCCCGCCGTGCAGGCGATCCGCTATCCCGGCCTTGCCTCTGACCCGGCGCATGGTTTGGCAAAACGGCAGATGTCGGGCTTTGGGTTTCTGATCGGTGTCACGCTGAAAGATGCGGTGACCGCCGAGCGTTTTCTGGAACGCTGCCCGATGATGGTGCGGGCGACCAGCTTTGGCAGCACCCATTCCTCGGGCGAACGCCGCGCGCGGTGGGGCGATGCGATGCCCGAAGGATTCCTGCGCCTGTCGATTCATTCGTCCTGGTGAAAGAACGGTGGCATTCGCACCGGACCATGACGACCGCGTTGCTGCGGCATCAGATCCACCCCCTGCTCGAAGGAGGTGAAGAGACGGTTATAGCTGTTGCTAGTCGGATTCAACAATGCGTTCAAGGCTTTAATGTGGCGCTGCACCCCC
>JALQUQ010000084.1 GCA_023263735.1 Paracoccaceae bacterium
TGAAAGGGCCACCGATTTGCCGGGCAACCATTCCAGCGTGCCATGCGCGCCCATGTGGATCAGCGCATGCAGGTTCAGGCTGCGAAGCCAGAGGTAAAAGGCCACATAACCATGACGCGGGGTGCGGGTCAGATCGTGGTAATCATCGTCGCGCTTTGCGACCTCTCCACGCTCGGGCTGAAGGGCGATCAGGGCGTCGCCCGCCATCAGGGCGCGGAAATGGAATTGGCCGTTTTCGGCGGCGGGATCGGTTTCTGGCGCACCCCATGCGGTGGCAAGGTCGGATTGCAGCGCTGGCGGCAGAGTCTTTAGCGCCGCCTGATAGTCCGAAACGGGCCATGTCAGGGTCTGTCTTGCCAGCCGGGGCCCTAGATCGAGCGGGCAGGCCTTGCCCAGTTCGGCGCAGATGGATTGAACCGAGGCCAAGGCATCCAGACCCACGGCATGGGCCAGTTGATCGGGGCGGCCGGGATAGGTGGAAAGCACCATGGCCAGACGAGGCGTGCGGGTTTGCGACAGGCGGTGCCACGCGGCGATCCGGTCGGCCACTTGGGCCACACGTTCGGCATCGGCGCGATGGGCAAAGCGGGAAAATTGCAGATCGGGGTCGCGCTTGCCCGGGGATTTGAAGCTGATCACCCCGGCAAAGATACGGCCATCCACCTCGGGCAAGACCACATGCATCGCCAGATCGGCGGGGGAAAGACCCCGCGCGGCTTCGGCCCAATCCTTGCGGCGGGCGGTCGAGAGGGCCACTTGAAACACCGGGCAAAGGGTGGAGTCGAGGGGGGTGGTGCCGTCCTCTCCCTTACCCGAAAAGGCGGTGGCGTTGATGATCGCCACGGGGTTCAGGGCAGCAAGGGCAGACCGAAGGAATTCGGGTGCGCCGGGGGCTTTGAGCGAGGGGGCAAACAGCGCGTGGGGGGTAAAGCCGCGTTCGGTGAGCGCGGTGAACAGCGCATCAATCGGGTCGGTATCGGCGGCGGTCAGGTAGCTGCGGTAAAAGGTGATGACAACCGGGTTGGGGCCAGCTTCGGGTGCCGGAATGACGCCCTTTTGCGGATGATACCAGCCGCATTCCGGCACGGTTTTCGCGCCCATCACCGGGCCCGCATAAAGCCCGGCGGACAAAGCCAGTTGCGCCAAGGCCGCCTGCGCCGCAACAGCACCCCCCGCATCACACAAAGCCTGCAATCGGCGCAGGGTGGAAACGGGCAGGGTCGAGGCCGCATCCAAGGCCGGATCTTCGCGCCCATCGGCGGGCAGAACGGCCAAGGCAATGCCGCGCCGTTGGCACAGGTCACGGACCGAGGCCAGACCATAGGGCCAATAGCTTTCGCCCCCGATCAGACGGATCAGGATGCCCTTGGCCCCCGAAAGCGTCTGTTCGACATAGGTATCGACCGAAAGCGGATGGCGCAGGGCCACCAGATTGGCGAGGCGCGTTGTGGGCAGGCCCGCCCGCCCGCGATGCCATCCTGCCGCGAAAGCCCCAAGATCGCTGTCGGAAAACGACAGAACCACCAGTTCGGCCGGGTCTTGCCCCAGATCGAACGGGGTTTCCGTTTCCTCAAGCCCGTGGCTTTCGCGAAAGACGACATGCATGGCAGATCAGGCCCCCAGCACCGCGCGAATGGCGGCGGGGTCGATATGATCGTGTTCCGCGATCACGACCAGATGGCCCTGCCGCTCGCCCGACCACGGACGATCATATTGATGGCGCACACGTTCCCCCACGGCCTGAACCAACAGACGCATCGGCTTGCCCTTGACGGCGACATAGCCTTTGACGCGCAGGATATCCTGTTCGCGCGCCAGTTTTTGAATGGCGGCGACCAGATCGGCGGGATCGGCGACCTCGGGCAGGGCGATGACGACCGAGTCGAAATCGTCGTGTTCGTGGTCATCGGCGCCGTCATGGTGGCTGGGGCGGGCGGCCAGATCGTCTTCGGCGGCCGCATTCAGGCCAAGGATCAGGCGGGGGTCAATCTCGCCTTCGGTCATCGGAAGGATCGGCAGTTTGCGCGGGGCTTCGGCCTCGATCACCGCGCGGGCGGCGGCAAGACCGGCCTCGCCCGCCAGATCGGCCTTGGAGAGAAGAACGATATCGGCGCAGGCGATCTGATCTTCGAACACCTCAGACAGTGGGGTTTCGTGATCTAGCCCCTCATCCGCCTCACGCTGGGCCTGAACGGCGGCCTCATCCGGGGCGAAACGGCCCGCGGCGACGGCCTCGGCATCGGCCAATGCGATCACCCCATCCACGGTGATGCGCGACCGGATCGCGGGCCAGTCAAATGCCTTGAGCAAGGGTTTCGGCAAGGCAAGGCCCGAGGTTTCGATCAGGATGTGATCGGGCTTTTGCGGCATGGCCATCAGCGCCTCGATCGTCGGGATGAAATCGTCGGCAACGGTGCAGCAGATGCAGCCATTGGCCAGTTCGACGATGTTTTCGACGGGGCAATTTTCATCGGCGCAGGATTTCAGGATGTCGCCATCGACGCCCACGGTGCCAAATTCATTGACCAAAACGGCCAAGCGCTTGCCTTGGGGGTTCTGCATCAGATGGCGGATCAGGGTCGTCTTGCCCGAGCCCAGAAAGCCGGTGATGACGGTGACGGGAATCTTGGACAGATCAGACATTCGGAATCTCCAGCGGGGGAATACGGGCAAGGCTTTGCTTGCGGAAAATCTCGGGCCGCTGCCGCCAAGGCACGATGCCATCGACGGTTTCGGCATAGGCGGCGGCACCTTGGGCAATCGCGGCGCTGTCGTCAGCTGTCAGGCGGCCATAAACATAGGTCCATTTGCCAGGGGCGCTGAGCGCAACCGAGCAGCCTTGCGAACAGGCCGACAGACACTCGACACCGACAACGCGCACCCCTTGGGGAGGGGCCGCGACAAGCGCATCATAAAGCCGCGCGCCGGGCGCAATCCCGTCTTCGGGCAGCGGCGCTCCGGCCTTGCAAGTGGTACAGACATGAAGCGTCACGCCCATAAAACGTCCTTCCAATGGCGGGAAAGCATCAGGCCGGGCACCGCAAGCGCGGACCCGTCCCTCTGCGGCTCACCCCGACCGCTTAGGTTTCACGGTGTTGGCAGGTCTCCCGGCTTGCGGATTCAGGGTCGCCCCAACGGTTGGCCTGCCTTCCCACCCTTTCAGGCAGTGGCCCTTGCCAACCTTTCCGGTCACGGTCGCGGGGGCGGCTGCGCTTCGTTTCCCGAATGATTAAGGTCGGAAAACCTGTCGCATTCCCTCTTCGCCTGTTCTAGGACAGGCACCAGCACCAATGTGCCACCTGTGGCAGATGACAGGGTAAAGTCAAGGACAAGGACCGGCAAGATGACCCCATCAAGCGACATTTCCCCCGAGACCCATGACGACGACAACGCGCGCCACGCCAGCAAGATGGCCAAGAAAAAGGCCGCACGCGACAAGATCATGGCGACCAAATCGGGCGAAAAGGGCCTGATCATCGTACATACAGGGGCGGGCAAGGGCAAAAGCTCGTCGGGCTTTGGCATGATCTTGCGCTGCATCGCGCATGAGATGCCCTGCGCCGTGGTCCAGTTCATCAAGGGCGCATGGGATACCGGCGAACGGAGGCTGATCGAAAGCCATTTCAGCGATCTGTGTGAATTTCACGCCATGGGCGAAGGCTTTACCTGGGAAACCCAAGACAAGTCTCGCGATATCGAAATGGCGCGCAAAGGCTGGGAAAAGGCGAAAGAGCTGATCCGCGACCCCGGAATTCGCCTTGTCCTCCTTGACGAAATCAACATCGCGCTGCGCTATGATTATTTGCCCATCGACGAAGTGGTTGCCTTCCTGACCACCGAAAAACCACCGCTGAGCCATGTCGTTCTGACCGGTCGCAACGCCAAACCCGAACTGATTGAGGTGGCGGATCTTGTGACGGAAATGACATTGATCAAACATCCGTTCCGTTCAGGCGTCAAAGGCCAACCGGGCGTTGAATTCTGACCAAGGCAGGGGGCTCTGCCCCCTGACGCGTTTTGGTGCCCAAAACGCGACCCCCGGGATATTTGAACCAAGATAAAGGTAACGGGATGGTAATCTTTTCATGGCCAAATGACAGAGCGGTACAGGGGGGGACCCCGATGACCGCCCAAGGTAAAGGCGCCGCGTCTCCCCCAGGCAACTGGCCCGAGGCGCGGCGACCGATGGAAGCCGATCTTATCCCCTTTATCTTGGTCAAAAATATCCCGGGGGTCGGGTCTTTTGGCTTGCCAAAAGGCCCCAGGGGGCAGAGCCCCCTGTCTTCCGCAGGGGCCAGAGCATGACGGCTGTCATGATTCAGGGCGCGGGGTCGAATGTGGGGAAATCTCTGTTGGTCGCGGGGATTGCGCGTGCGGCTTTGCGACGGGGGTATTCCGTGGCCCCGTTCAAGCCGCAGAATATGTCGAACAACGCTTGCGTGACGGTCGATGGCGGTGAAATCGGGCGGGCGCAGGCGATGCAGGCGATGGCCTGCGGGCTGGAGCCGCATACCGACATGAACCCTGTGCTGCTGAAGCCTGAATCCGAGGTGGGGGCGCAGGTTGTCGTGCAGGGGCGGCGAATGGCAACGGTGCGCGCGCGCGACTATGCGGCCTTGAAGCCGCAGTTGATGGCCCCGGTTCTGGAGAGTTTTCGGCGTTTGCGGGCGGCCCATGATCTGGTGATCGTCGAAGGGGCGGGGAGCCCGGCCGAAGTGAATTTGCGCGCAGGCGATATCGCCAACATGGGCTTTGCCCGGGCGGCGGGCGTGCCGGTGATCTTGACCGGTGATATCGACCGGGGCGGGGTGATCGCGCAACTGGTGGGCACGCAGGCTGTTCTGGACACTGAGGATGCCGCGATGATCGCGGGGTTTCTCGTCAATAAATTCCGCGGCGATGTCAGCCTGTTTGACGATGGTTACCGCTTGATTTCCGAACGGACGGGCTGGGCGGGTTTGGGTGTTGTGCCCTGGTTTGCCAAGGCGCATTTGCTTCCGGCTGAGGATGCGCAGGATTTGCCCAAGGTCTCGTCGGGCAAGGGCGTCAAGATCGCCTGTCTTGCGCTGTCGCGGATTGCAAATTTCGATGATCTTGACCCTTTGGCGGCCGAGCCGGGCGTGGATCTGGTTATGGTGCGGGCGGGGCAGCCGATTCCGGGCGATGCGCGTTTGGTGATCTTGCCGGGCAGCAAGTCAACGCGGGGGGATCTGCAGTTCCTGCGCGATCAGGGATGGGACATTGATCTTGTCGCCCATGTGCGGCGTGGCGGGCATGTCTTGGGCATCTGCGGCGGCTATCAGATGTTGGGGCGGGTTGTGCGAGACCCTATGGGGATCGAGGGGCCCGAGGGAGAGACGGCGGGGCTGGGGCTTTTGGACGTGGAAACCGTGATGACGCCGGACAAGCGGCTGACCCAGACGGTCGCCCAACATGTGGAAACCGGTCTGACCGTCGAGGGGTACGAGATTCATATCGGGCGCACCGATGGGGCGGATCGCGCCCGCGCTTTTGCCCGGATCGACGGGGTGGATGAGGGGGCGATCTCGGCTTCGGGCCGGATTCAAGGCAGCTATCTGCATGGGATGTTCAAATCCGATGCGTTTCGTGCCGCGTTTCTGGGCAAGCTGGGCGTGGCGGTGGACCCATTGCGCAACCATACGGCCGAGGTGATGGGCGTGCTGGATGACTTGGCTGAACACATCGAGGCGCATGTCGACATGGATCGGTTGTTGCAGATCGCGGGGGTGCGTTAAGCCGTTTGGCTGGCGCGCCGGGTTGCGATCAGGCGGTGTGTCAGCGCCAGAAGGAAAAGTGCGGTCAGGATCAGGATGATGGTTGGGCCGGGTGCGCTGTCGAGGTGGAATGACAGCCATATGCCCGACAGCATCGCGCCCGTGCAAACGGAGACCGCGACGATCAGCATATGCGAAAACCGTCGTGTCAGCAAAAAGGCGATGGCTCCGGGGGCGATCAGCAGTCCGACGGAGAGGATGAGCCCGACCGAGGACAAGACCGCGACCACGGTGAGGGATAGCCCGGCCAAGAGACCGTAATGCAAAGCCGCGGTGCGCAGGCCCGAGGCGCGGGCCTGTGCCGGGTCAAAGGCCATCAACATCAGATCTTTCCATTTCAGCGCGAGGGCGAGGGCCACGGCTAAGCCGATCAGGCCACCGGTCCACAGGTCGGCGGTGCCGACCCCAAGAATATTGCCGAACAGGATATGGTCGAGATGCAGGCCTGATCCGCTTGCGACATGGGCAACGATGCCAAGCGCGAACATGCCTGAAAAGACGACGCCCATCAGCGTGTCACGCTTGACCCTACTGTTTTCGGCCAGCCAACCGGTCAGCATCGCGGCCCCCATACCGGCGGCAAAGGCCCCGACGATCAGGGGCAGGCCCAGCATATAGGCACCGACGATTCCGGGCAGAATGGCATGGCTGACGGCATCGCCCATCAGCGCCCACCCCTTGAGCACCAGAAAGCAGGACATCAGGGCAGAGGCTGGGGCAATCAAAAGCGCCATCAGCATCGCCTTTTGCATGAAGGGATAGGCAAAGGGGTCGAGGAGGAAATCCATGATCACACCTGGGACCGCGCGGCGCGGCGTCGGGCGGCGAGGAACCCGTGTTTGGGCGCAAAGACAAAGACGGTGGCAAAGACCAAGGTTTGAAACACCACGATCAGGCCGCCGGTGGCTCCGTCAAGGAAATAGGAGAGATATGCGCCGACGAAGCCTGTTGTTGCGCCGATGGCCACAGCCACCAGGATCAGGCGATGAAAGCGGTCGCACAAGAGATAGGCCGTTGCGCCGGGGGTGACGACCATGGCCACCACAAGGAGCGCGCCCACGGTCTGAAGGGCGGCAACGGTGCAGGCTGACAGCAGGGTGAAGAAGATCACCTTGAGCAGGCCCGTGTTCAGTCCAATCGCGCGGGCATGGGTTTCATCGAAAAACGTGACCATCAGATCGCGCCATTTCAGCGACAACACGGTGAGCGAGATCCCGGCAATCAGCACCAGTTGCAGCGTGTCGGCGGGCGTAATGGCCAGAATGTTGCCCATGATCACCGATTGCACACTGATCGAGGTGGGGTTGAGCGAGATCATGAAAAGGCCCAGCCCAAAAAAGGCGGTAAAGATCAGGCCGATGATCGTATCGGTTTTCAGCCCCGAGCGATCAGAGAGAAACAGCATGCCAGCAGCGGCAAGGCCCCCGGCCAGAAAGGCGCCAAGGGCAAAGGGCAGGCCCAGCATATAAGCCCCGGCCACGCCGGGCACGACGGAATGGGAAAGCGCATCGCCGATCAGCGACCAGCCCTTTAGCATCAGAAAGGCCGACAGAAAGGCGCAAACCCCGCCCACCAAAGCCGAAACCCAGATGGCCGTGGCCATATAGCTGTAGTCAAAGGGCTCTAGCAAAAGGCTCATCGGTTGGCGTCCGAGGGGTCGTGGTATTGGACAAAGGGGCGTTCGTCATCGGTGATGATGCGGACTTCGCGCGGGTCGTCATCATCGTGGAGGTCGCTGCCGCGCAGGGTGAAATGGCGCAAGACGCCGCCAAAGGCACGATCAAGGTTGTCGCGGGTAAAGGTGGTTTCAGTGGGGCCGTGGGCCAGCACGGTGCCTTTGACCAGCACGGTTCGGTCGCAGAATTCGGTGACCGAACCCAGATTATGCGTCGAGACCAACATGACGCGGCCCTCGTCCCGCAATTCGCGCAACAGGTCGATGATCCGCGCCTCGGTCTGGACATCGACGCCGGTAAAGGGTTCGTCCAGCAGGATGACCTGCCCCTCTTGGGCCAAGGCCCGGGCGAGGAAGACGCGCTTTTTCTGCCCGCCCGAAAGTTCGCCAATCTGGCGGTGGGCGTAATCGGCCATGCCCACGCGGTCCAGCGCCGATTGCACCTTGGCCCGATCATTGGCCGAGGCGCGGCGCAAAAAGCCCATGTGCCCATAGCGGCCCATCATGACGACATCTTGCACCAAGACCGGAAAAGACCAGTCAACCTCTTCGGCCTGCGGGACATAGGCGACCAGATTTTCGCGAAGCGCCGCCGCAATGGGTTTGCCAAGCAAGCGGATTTCGCCGCTGGCTATGGGGACAAAGCCCATGATCGCCTTGAAAAGGGTGGATTTCCCGGCGCCGTTCACTCCAACCAAGGCGGTGATCGTGCCCCGGGGGATTGCGAAACTGGCATCGCGCAGGGCGGTGTGGCCGTTGCGATAGGTGACCGTGACACCCTTTGCGCTGATCCCGCCGTCAATCTGGGAAGGTGAAGGAGGGAGGGGCATGGGCTATTCGGCCTTTCCGGTCAAACCGGTGACGATGGTGGCGGTGGTGACCTTGAGCAGGTCAACAAAGGTGGGCACCGGGCCATCCGGTTCAGAGAGAGAATCGACGTAAAGCACGCCGCCATACTGTGCCCCGGTTTCCCGGGCGACCTGTTCAGCGGGGGCGGTGTTGACCGTGCTTTCACAAAAAACCGCCGGAATGCCGTTTTCGCGCACCCCGTCGATCACATTGCGCACCTGTTTCGGCGTGCCCTGCTGATCGGCATTGATCGGCCACAGCGACAGCTCCCGCAGGCCCAGATCCTGGGCCAGATAGCTGAACGCACCTTCACAGGTGACCAGCCACCGCTTTTCCAAAGGGACAGCGGCCAGCGCATCCTTGAGCGGAGAGAGTTCGTCGATCAGGCGTTGTTTGTAGGCAGCGGCATTGGCGGCATAGGTGGCCGCATCGTCCGGGTCATGCTGCGACAATGCGGCAGCGATGTTATCGACATAGATCAACGCGTTTTGCAGGCCCATCCAGCTGTGGGGATTGGGACGGCCGTCATAATTGCCGCCGCTGATCGAAATGGGGGTGACGCCTTGGCTGACGGTGACCGAGGGAATATCCCCCAGATTGGCCAGAAATTGTTCGAACCAGATTTCCAGCCCCATTCCGTTCCAAAGGACAAGATCGGCATCGCTGGCGCGCACCAGATCCTTGGGCGTGGGTTCATAGCCGTGAATTTCGGCCCCCGGTTTGGTGATCGACACAACCTCGGCAGCCCCACCCGCCACATTGGCGGTCATGTCAGCGATCACGGTAAAGGTGGTGACGACCTTGAACCCCTCGGTCGCCCACGAGCCGGTTGGAGCCATGGCAACCCCGGCGGTCAATGCCAGATAACAAAGCCTTTGCATCATCGCTTCCCTCCTGTGGGGGAATTACTCCCGCGTCTGATATTGCAAATCATTCGCAAAAGTCAAGGTTCGACCCACCGCAAAAGGGGTGGGTCGGTCCCGGGTCAGGCCGCAGACAGGGTCAATTTTCCGTCAGGGCCGGGGATCAAGAACGCAAAGCCATTGGGGCCAAGGGTCAGGGACCCCTGTTCCAGATGCGCCGCATGGCACGGTGCCTCGGGCGCAAGTGTGCCGGATGCGCCAAGTCGATGGGGGGTGGCCGACAGGTTGAACACGCAGGCAAGCGCCGGCCCTCGGTAAAAGCCAAGCAACGGCTCGGGCAGATCAACAAACTGCGTCTTGCCGGTTTTCAGTGCGTCGGAGGCCCCGCGATAGCTGAGCATCTTGCGATAGAATTCCAACGGTGACCCGGCTTGCCCGTCTTGGGCCGCAACGTTGTGGGCCAATTGCGGGGCCTTGACGGGCAGCCACGG
>JALQUQ010000085.1 GCA_023263735.1 Paracoccaceae bacterium
CGAATTGTGCCGATTTTGCCCAACGCATGGCCGCTGTTTCGCCCTTGGCCCCCTATCCCTATACGGCGCTAAGCCTTGTTTCCGCGACCTCGGAGGAACGGGGAAAGGCGATCGAGCGGTCACATGCGTTGGCAGAGCATGAAGGGTGGCAGGCAAAGGTCCGTATCGTTCAGGCCCTGAAACCCGGAATGTCGGTTGAGGAGATCGGGAAAGCCGATGTTCAAACGATCTTGGGGTCTTCTGAAATGTCGCGTTGGCTGGCTGGATATTATCTGGAAAACCTCGACTTGCGCCCGACAATCGTGGCATGGGTCGAAAGCGCGCCGGGGAACCTTCAAAGTCGGTTCCTGAGCAATGTTCGCAATCTAAGTGCGCAAAGCAATTGACCTTGCCGGGACAAACGAACGCATGAAGTCTCTCCTCCGCCTTTTTGGTGCGCCAAAAGTACGCCAGTCGGTGGATCTTGTGCCTTTGGCCCCGCTGGCGGATGAGGGGCAGGTCGTCTGGGCCGTTGGCGATGTTCACGGATGCCTGTCGCTGTACCGCAAACTCGAAGCGGAAATTCTGGCGGATGCCCGCGCGCAGGAACGCAAGGTCACGATCGTTCTCTTGGGGGATGTTGTCGACAGGGGCCCTGCCTCGGCCGAGGTGCTGGATCTTTTGACCTCACGCCCGCCCGAGGGGCTGAAACGGATATGTCTGCGTGGAAACCACGAAGATATGATGCTCCAGTTTCTTGAGACGCCCGATCCCGCGGCCGACTGGTTGCATTTCGGGGGGCGGGAAACGTTGATGTCCTATGGCGTGGATGGGATGGAGTTTTCCGCCATGCCCAAACGCAAACTGGAACAGTTCATTCGTGCCATCATTCCCGAACAACACATCCGATTCTTGCGTAGTCTTCAGTTCGGTGCCGTCTATAAATCCTATGTTCTGGTCCATGCAGGTGTTGACCCGCAGTTCGGCCCCGAACTTCAGCCCAGCCAGACCCTGATGTGGGGGAATGCAGGCGAGGGCTTTGGGCCGGATGGTCCGGCGGTGGTGCATGGGCATGTGATCCAGCCTGCCCCCATCGTCACACCGCAGAGGGTTGCGATTGACACGGGTGCCTATAAAACGGGCATTCTGACCGCCGCGCAGCTTTCAAGTGGCTATCCGCCGCGCATTCTCTCCGTCACCGACCATTAGTTTCTGGTCAATTGCTTAGGATTTCACCAAAGGCAAAACAAAGTGATTGTTGCACTGCACGTCTCAAAGAGTATGTCATTCTTGAAAGCGAAAGTCGGATCGACCCCATTTTTTCGGATAGATTTGACAACGGCGGTTAACGGCCGCGTAACTGCCGTCTTAGAAGGAAAGTAACTTTGCAATCTAGCGAACTTGATATCCGCGACTTGATCGACATTTTCAATCGTCAGCGGCGGCTCATCATCCTAGCGGTGGCGATCACACTGTCGCTGGCGGTCGTCTATCTGGCCATGGCAACGCCGCTCTACCGTGCGACGGCCCTGATCTCGATTGATGCAGCAGGTCAAAACCTGTTGGACAATGGGGCCGAGGTGAGCCAGAGCGCCGTGCTGAACAGCCGCGTTGACGGTGAGGTGGAGATTCTGAAATCCGCCGCCCTTCAGTTGGCCGTCGCCGAATCTGCCAATTTGATCTCTGATCCCGAATTTGGCCCCTCTGTCGGGCTGAGCGAAAAGATCGGCACCGCTCTGGGGATCGGGAACCCGATTGATGCTGTGCGCAAGCTGCTGGGCTTGCCCGCGCGCGAGGCACCCTCGGGCGACGATTATGTCAAGCGGATCATCAACAAGCTGAGCGCGGCCGCAGATGTGCGCCGGCGTGGCCTGACCTATCTGATCTCGGTCACGATTGAATCGGAAAGCCCAGTCCGGGCCGCCGAAATCGCCAACAGCTATGTCGCGACCTATATCGATCGTCAGGTCCAGACGAAAACCGATGCGGCAATCGGGTCGCGCGATGTGCTGCGCCGTCAGATTGATACGGCGCGTCAGGCCCTGACCGCGTCCGAAGACAAGTTGAACCGCTTTATCGATGATAACCTTGACCGGATCGAAAAGGATTCGGGTGATCCTGCCGTCGGTCGGATGCGTCGTCAGCTTGAAGCGTTGCGCACCGAGCGTACCGACACCATCGCCGCTTTGACGGCGGCAGAGCAGGCCCAAAACTCCGCCGACTGGATGTCTGCCGCTTCGCGCCTTGGCGATGAGGCTCTGACCGAATTGGCCCGCCAGCGTGAGGCTCTTGAAAAAGGGCTGGCGCAGGCCTCTCAAGGATCGACGCAAGCGATTGAACTGTCGGCAGCTTTGGCCCGGATCGACGAAGGCATGAGCGCCCGAGTCAGCGGCCTGCGCAACTCGATCGACACCGAATTGCAGACCATGTCGCAGAATGAATCCAACATTCGCGACCAATTGCGCCAGACCCTGACCCAATCCGAACTCTCGTCGGAACTGGTAACGGATCTGTTCAACCTTCAGCAATCGGCCTCTGCGGCGCGGAATCAATATCAGTTGTTGATCGATCGCGTGCAGAATTTCGAGGCTTTGGCCAATCTTCAGGTGGCCGATGCGCGCGTCGTGTCCGAGGCGCTGCCCCCGATCTCGGCCTCGTCGCCGCAAACGCGGTTGATCCTTGCCTTGGCTTTCGTCGCGGCGCTGGGGATCGGTCTGGGTCTGGCTTTGCTGAACGAATATTACGTTGGTGGGGTGACCTCTCCGGTTCAGTTGCGCAACATTTTGCAGGCGCCTGTCCCGACGGCCATTCCGGCAATGTCGGGCGAGAAAGAGACCACCATCGCGGATGAGGTGGTCAAGTCTCCGATGTCGCCCTATGCGGAAGGGTTCCGCAAACTCCGATCGGCCATCGACATCGGCATTCGCCGCGCCGAAGAGGACAATCAGCCCGGAGTGGATCGGATCGCGGATCAAAAGGGGCAAGTCGTCCTGATTTGTTCGGCTCTTCCGGGCGAGGGCAAATCGACGTCGGCCATCGCACTTGCGCGGACCTATGCGCAGGCGGGCCAGCGGACCCTTTTGATCGACTGCGACTTGCGGCGCCCGTCCTTGGCGAATTACGTGCACGTCGAAGGCTCGATTGGCCTGCTGCAATACCTGACCTCGACCGAAGACCCCGAAAATCTGGTGATCGAGCCCGTGGTCGATCCGCTGTCAAGCCTGCTGATCATTCCGGCGGGTGGCCGCTCGAACCAGCCGACGGACCAATTGGTCAACGGTGCCCGGTTCCGGTCGTTGGTCCGGGTGGCCCGCCAGTCGTTTGACGTGATCGTTCTTGATAGCCCGCCGATCCTGCCGGTCGTGGATACGCGGTATCTTGCCCCCCATGCCAATGCTGTGGTGCATGTCGTTCGGTTTGCCAACACCACCCAAGGCGAAGTGCGCGAAGCGACATCACAGCTGCAAGAGGTGCTGAGCAAGAACACGGTCTATCTGGGGCTTCTCAGCCGTCAGGTCGCGACCAGCCGCAAGCGCGGCTATTACTCGGGCGATTACCACGGGTATTACGTCACGGACGAGCGCTGACCTCGGCGCAAACAGATCAAGGGGCCGCCCACAAGGCGGCCCTTTTTTCATTCAGGCAATTGTCAGGGTTACCGGAGCCAGACCTTGAATTTGCCCGCAGATCACGTCCCCCGCCACGACGGGCCCCACACCGGCGGGCGTGCCGGTAAAGATCAGGTCGCCCCGCCCCAGATGATACAGGCCCGACAAATGCGCGATGATCTCATCCACCTTCCAGACCATGTCGGACAGGCGCGCCTGTTGTTTGCGGGTGCCGTTTTGGTCCAGCGTGATCGCCTGATCGGCGATGGCCCCAAAATCCGCGGCCTTGGTCAGCGGCGCAAGGATCGCCGAATGCTCGACATCCTTGCCCGTGTCCCAAGGGCGCTGTTTCGAACGCTCGGCCAATTGCAGATCGCGCCGCGTCATGTCTAAGCCGCAGCCATAGCCATAGACCGCCGCTGCTGCCTGATCGCGGGTGGCGCGAAAGACATCCGCGCCCATGGCCACAACCAATTCCATCTCATAATGAAAATTCGTGGTGCCGGGGGGATAGGGAAAGACGCCCCCGGTCAGTTCGGCGGAATAAGGGCTCTTGGTGAAATAGAACGGGGCCTCGCGGTCCACCTCCAGCCCCATTTCGCGGGCGTGGTCTACGTAATTGCGTCCAACGCAAAAAATCCGGCGAACCGGGTAAAGCGCGGCTTCCCCGATCACGGGGACGGCCTTTACCGGCTCGGGGGGGAACAGATACTGCACCATCTTCGGCTCCTTGATGTGGGCCCAGTCACCTGTGGGCAAAAGCGTTGCGGGCCGGGCCATCATCCAAGAGGCCCGTGCCCCGTTTCCCTTAATGCGCCTCGGCCCAATTAGCGCCGCGTCCGGCATCCACAACCAATGGCACGCGCAGCTGAACAGCCGGCATCGCCGCCCCCTCCATCACGTCCTTGGCCACGCGGATCAGATCGTCCGCCTGATCTTCGGCACCTCGAACAGCAATTCGTCGTGCACCTGCAGCAGCATCCGCGCCGGCAGATGGGCAATCGCCCCCGGCATCCGCACCATGGCGCGGCGGATCACATCGGCGGCGGTGCCTTGGATCGGGGCGTTGATCGCGGCCCGACGCGCAAAGCCCGCGCCCGGACCCTTGGCATTGATGTCGGGGGTGTGGATCTTGCGGCCAAACAGGGTTTGCACATAGCTGTGGGCCTGCGCGAATTTGACCGTGTCCGACATATATTCCTTGATGCCCGGGAACCGTTCGAAATACCGGTCGATAAAGCCCTGCGCCTCGGCCCGGGGTATCCGCAGGTTTCGCGCCAGACCAAAGCCGGAAATGCCATAGATGACGCCAAAGTTGATCGCCTTGGCCTGACGGCGGATCATCGGGTCCATGCCTTCGACCGGCACGCCAAACATCTCGCTGGCGGTCATCGCGTGAATGTCGATCCCATCCTTGAACGCCTGCACCAGCGCCGGAATTTCTGCGATATGGGCCAAGATGCGCAATTCAATCTGGCTGTAATCCAGCGAAATGATTTTCCGGCCCTTGGGCGCAACGAAAGCCTCGCGGATGCGCCTCCCTTCATCCGAGCGAACGGGAATGTTTTGCAGGTTTGGATCGGTCGAGGCCAGACGCCCAGTGTTGGCCCCCGCGATGGAATAAGACGTATGCACCCGGCCCGTTTCCGGGTTGATATGGCCCTGCAAGGCGTCGGTGTAGGTGGATTTCAGTTTCGACAACTGCCGCCAGTCCAACACCAACGCCGCAAGCTTTGCGGCATTGGGGTGGGTGTCTTCCATCGTGGTGATGTCCTCCAGCACATCCGCGCCGGTGGAATAGGCCCCCGTTTTCCCCTTGGTCCCGCCGGGAACTTCCATCCGGTCAAAGAGGATTTCGCCCAATTGCTTGGGGCTGCCCACGTTGAACGGTTCGCCCGCCACCTGACCGATCTCATCCTCCAGCCCCGCCATCTTTTGGGCAAAGGCATTCGACATGCGCGAAAGCGTGTCGCGGTCGACCTGAACCCCCGCCATTTCCATATGGGCCAGCACGGTGACCAGAGGGCGCTCCAGCGTCTCATAAACGGTGGTCACCTTGGCGCGGTGCAACTGCGGTTTAAAGGCCTGCCACAGGCGCAGGGTGATATCGGCATCCTCGGCCGCGTATTTCACCGCCTCATCGATCGAAACGCGATCAAAGGTGATCTGGCTTTTCCCCGATCCCAACAGCGATTTGATCGGAATCGGCACATGCCCCAGATAGGTTTCCGACAGGCTGTCCATTCCGTGGTTATGCAAGCCAGCATGCATGGCATAAGACATCAGCATGGTGTCATCGATTGGCGCGATCTGCACCCCTTGGCGGGCAAAGATTTTCCAATCGTATTTGATGTTTTGGCCGATTTTCAGGATCGACGCGTCTTCCAGCACCGGTTTCAGGGCCGCGATCACCTGATCCAGCGGCAGTTGCCCCTCGGCCAGATCGTTAGACCCAAACAGATCGCCGCCGCCCTGACGGTGTTGCAGCGGAATATAGCAGGCGGTTCCCGCATCGACGCAGAGCGAAATGCCCACCAGATCGGCCTGCATTTCGTCCAGACTGGTGGTTTCGGTATCCACCGCCACATGCCCCACCTCGCGGATACGGGCAATCCAGCGCTCTAGCGCGGCCATATCGCGCACGCATTCATAGGTGTCATGCTGAAACGGCAGGCGGTCTGGGGCAGGGGCCGGGTCTTCATGCGCCGCATCGCCGCCGCCAAATCCACCGCCTTCGGGCACCGCCGGAGGGGCGACCTTAAGCCGCTCGGCCACGCGGCGGGTCAGGGTGCGGAACTCCATGTCTTGCAGAAAGCCCAGCAGTTTTTCCGCCTCGGGCTCGCGCACTTCCAGCGTATCCAGCCCGAAATCCAGCGGCACCTGCGCGTCCAAGGACACCAGCCGTTTGGAAATGCGGATCAGCTCTGCGTTTTCAACCAAGGCCGCGCGCCGCTTGGGCTGTTTGATCTCCTCGGCGCGCGCCAACAGCGTTTCCAGATCGCCATATTCATTGATCAAAAGCGCCGCCGTTTTCAGCCCGATCCCCGGCGCCCCCGGCACGTTGTCAACGGAATCGCCTGCCAGCGATTGCACATCGACCACGCGATCAGGCCCCACGCCGAATTTTTCGAACACCTCATCGACGCCGATCATCTTGTCTTTCATCGGGTCGCGCATTTTGACGCCGTTGCCGACCAGTTGCATCAGATCCTTGTCGGATGAGATGATCGTGCATTCGCCCCCCGCCTCAACCGCCTGCCGGGCCAAGGTCGCGATGATATCGTCGGCTTCGAATCCGGCGATTTCCAGACAGGCGACGTTGAACGCCCGCGTGGCATCGCGGGTCAGTGGAAATTGCGGGCGCAGGTCTTCGGGCGGCTCGGGGCGGTTGGCCTTGTACTTGTCATAGATCTCATTGCGAAAGGTTTTCGACGAATAGTCAAACACCACGGCGATATGGGTCGGAACCTCGCGGCCCTGTCTTGTGATCTCATTCCACAGGATATTGCAAAAGCCCGCCACCGCGCCCACGGGAAGGCCGTCGGATTTCCGGGTCAGCGGCGGAAGCGCATGATAAGCCCGGAAGATATAGGCTGAACCGTCGATCAGATGCAGATGGCAGCCCTTGCCGAATGCGGTTCCCATGCCAGTTCTCCCTGTCTTTCCTTGCTCCGTGTTTCTGACATGTTCCGGCGCGTGCTTCTACCCTTGGTCTGCGGTCCGGGGGCAAATCATTCGGGGTCGCGCGCTTTGCCGCTTGACGGAGGGGGCAACCTTCGCCATCGTCGCGCCATGCTGCACCCGATGATCCCCGTTTCGTTTTATTGGACCGACGCCATATAGGCGGCCGGGCAGCGTTTCACGACAAAGAAACACCCCCACAGGCCGCCCGCGCAGGGCAGGCCAAGGTGAAACGGTATCCCTCGCGGGCAAAACGCGAAGGAAACCGCCCATGACGACCCCGAATGTCACCATCCGCCTTGCCGCACCCGAGCATCTGCCCGAGGTGCATCGCATGCTGATCGCGCTTGCCGCCCATCATGGCGATGAGGCCAGCATCACCCCCGATGTGTTGCGCCGCATTGCCCTGCAAGGGCCACATGCCCGGCTGATCGTCGCCACGCTTGACGGCAGCCCCATGCGGCACCCGGTGGGATATGCACTGATGTTGCTGCGCCCGAATATGATCACCGGCCAGCAAATCTACACCGTCGATCATCTGTACGTGCAAGAGCCGGTGCGCCGCATGGGCATCGGGCGCGCGCTGATCGAGGGCGCAAAGCGTTTGGCTGTCGAAGAGGGGCGCGCCGGGTTGGTTATCGGGACACATCCCGAAAATGACGCGGCCGCCCTCGCGCTTCGCGCAATGGGGCTGGCCGAATTGCCCGCCACCGGGCCGCGTTTCGCCGCTGAATTGGCCTAAGTGCCTTTGGGGGCCTGCCTTGCCGCCGGGGCAGGGCAGGTTGGCCCCGTCAAACGCGTTTAGAGCGGGTTGCGATCAATGATCGTCGTGGGCGTGGTCGCGGTCGATCACATAGCGTTTGTCGCAATAGCCGCATTCGACAAAGCCCTCGTCCTGAGGAATCGTCAGCCAGACACGCGGATGGCCCAATGCGCCTTCGCCCCCGTCACAGGCCACTTTCCAATGGGTGACAACTTGGGTCTCGGGGGCATCGATCGACATGGCGGAATCCTTTGGCTTTGACGCGGTTGCATATTACGGAAAACGCGTTTGGGGGCAAGGGATCGGCGCAGTCTGAATTGACACCGCCGGGCGTCAGGCCCCCGCGCCGCCGATGGGTCTTCCGCGGCCCTTCAGGGCTTGCAGCCAGAACAGCCCATGCACCGTGGCCCGTGCGGGCCGGTATTCGCCCGACACCCAGATTTCGCCGTCCACCTCATCCAGTTCGCGGCACAATCCGGTCAGATCAAAGCCGCCGCCGCCCGGTTCGTTGCGGTTGGGAAATCCGGCCACTTGCACATGGGTGACTCGGGATTTCATCCGATCCCACACGGTCTGCGCATTGCCGTGAATGCGGGCCGCATGCCACAGATCATATTGCAACCCCAGATTGGGCAGGGCCAGATCGTCCAGAATGCGGGCGGCCTGATCGAAATCGTTCAGGAAATAGCCGGGCATGTCGTCGGGGTTGATCGGTTCCAGGGTCAGCCCCAGATCGGGCGCCTGCGCCGCTGCCCATTGCAGGTTTTCCAGGTAGCACTGTTCGGCCATCGGGCCCTTGGCCACACCCGACATCACATGCAGATGCGCCGCGCCCAAGCGGGTTGCCAATTCCGCGCCCCGCAGGAACCCGTCGCGAAAGCGCCGCTCCTCGCCCGGAACCGCCGCAAACCCCCGGTCGCCCGAGGCCCAGTCTCCGGGCGGGGTGTTGATCAGCGCAACGGGCAAACCGTCGATCGCGCGTTCCCAATCGGAGGCCGAATGTTCATAGGGAAACAGGATCTCGACCCCGTCAAACCCCGCCTGCGCCGCCAAGGCGGGCCGCTGCAGGGCCGGCACTTCGGTAAACAGCAGGGTGAGATTGGCCGCGAATCTTGGCATCAGGTCAGGTCCGCCGAGCGGATCACCGGAAAGAATTCGCCCATCGACCACAGGCCAAACCAACTTTCCCCCGCATGGCTGTGATGCACCCCCAGATCGATCAGCCGATAAAACGATTTGCGATCGATCAGCGCCTCAAGCCCGCGCCGCACATGGATATAGGGCGACGGCTCTGACTCGGCGTCTTTGCGGGCTATTCTCAGGCGGTTGTCCGGGCCAGCCACCGCCGTGTCCCCCGTCTTGGTGTGAAAAGTCAGCACCTGATCGCGCCCCGCCCCTGAAACTTCGAAATCCACCGCCACCATCGGGGCGTCTTCTACCTTGATGCCCACCTTTTCGACTGGCGTCACCAAAAAATACCGATCTCCCTCTTTTTTCAGGATCGAAGAGAACAGCCGCACCAGCCCCTCGCGCCCGATGGGGGTGCCATCGTGAAACCACGTGCCATCGCGGGCGATGCGCATATCCATCTCGCCGCAATAGGGCGGGTTCCAC
>JALQUQ010000086.1 GCA_023263735.1 Paracoccaceae bacterium
CATCAAAGACATTGCGCTTGCAGATTTCGGCCGCAAAGAACTGACCATCGCTGAAACCGAAATGCCGGGCCTGATGGCGTGCCGCGAAGAATTTGGGTCTTCGCAACCGCTGAAAGGGGCGCGGATCGCTGGCTCGTTGCACATGACGGTTCAAACCGCCGTCTTGATCGAAACGCTGAAAGCGCTGGGTGCCGATGTGCGCTGGGCGTCGTGCAACATTTTCTCGACCCAGGATCACGCAGCCGCCGCCATTGCCGCAAGCGGAACCCCCGTTTTTGCGATCAAGGGTGAGACGCTGGAGCAGTACTGGGATTACACCGACCGCATTTTCCAGTTTGGCGGCGAAGGTGGCACCTGCAACATGATCCTTGATGATGGCGGCGATGCAACGCTGTACATTTTGATGGGCGCACGCGTCGAAGCCGGGGAAACCGACCTGATCGCCGTTCCGACAAGCGAAGAAGAAGTCTGCCTTTTCAATCAGATCAAGAAACGTTTGGCCGCCTCTCCCGGCTGGTTCACCAAACAGCGTGCCGCGATCAAGGGCGTTTCGGAAGAGACCACGACGGGCGTTCACCGCCTGTATGAGTTGCACAAAAAGGGTCAACTTCCCTTCCCGGCGATCAACGTCAATGACTCGGTGACCAAATCGAAATTTGACAACAAATACGGCTGCAAGGAATCGCTGGTGGATGGTATCCGCCGCGCGACTGACACGATGATGGCGGGCAAGGTGGCCGTGGTTTGCGGTTATGGCGATGTGGGCAAAGGTTCGGCTGCGTCGCTCCGTGGTGCGGGTGCCCGCGTCAAGGTGACCGAGGTTGACCCGATCTGCGCGCTGCAAGCCGCAATGGATGGCTTTGAAGTCACCCTGTTGGAAGATGAAGTTGCATCGGCCGACATCTTTATCACGACGACCGGCAACAAGGACGTGATTCGCATCGAGCATATGCGCGAGATGAAAGACATGGCCATCGTCGGTAACATTGGCCATTTCGACAACGAAATTCAGGTGGCAGCCCTGCGCAACCACAAGTGGACGAACATCAAGGATCAGGTGGATATGATCGAAATGCCCTCGGGCAGCCGGATCATTCTGCTGTCCGAAGGCCGTCTGCTGAACCTTGGCAATGCGACCGGACATCCGTCTTTCGTGATGTCGGCTTCGTTTACCAACCAGGTTCTGGCGCAGATCGAATTGTGGACCAAGGGTGCCGATTATCAGCCCGGCGTCTATATCCTGCCGAAATCGCTGGACGAAAAAGTGGCCCGCCTGCATCTGAAAAAGATTGGGGTCAAGCTGACCGAACTGCGCAAGGATCAGGCCGACTATATTGGCGTGGCCATCGAAGGTCCGTTCAAGTCAGAGCACTACCGCTATTGATCCCCTGCCCGGGGTTGAGGACAAAGCCGCGCTGCAAAGCGCGGCTTTTCTTTTTTCTGCTCTGCAAATTGATGGATTTTGCCGAATTCTCCCGGTAACTTGGCCCAAAAATAACGAGTTGGGGCAGAAAATGTCAGAGAATGAAGACGTAAACCGCCGCGAAAAGGTGCGCGGCAGGCTTTTGGCGCATATGCCGAAAGGGGGCGTTGCCGCCGAAATTGGCGTCTGGGAAGGCCACTTTTCAAAACGCATTCTGGCCGAAACCGACGCCAAGGAACTGCATCTGATCGATCCGTGGCTCTATATGCCGGAATTTGCCAATACGGGATTTGGCCGCAAGAAAAACGAACATCTGATGGAGGAAAAGTACCTCTCGGTGGTCGAGATGTTTCGCGACAATCCAAACGTCAAAATCCACCGGGCCACGTCGGATGTGGCGCTGGCCGGGTTGCCAGATGGGTCGTTGGATTGGATTTACATTGACGGCAATCACAATGAACCCTTTATCGACAATGACCTTGAACTCGCCTTGGCCAAGGTCAAGCCGAATGGAACCATCGCCGGCGATGATTTCAATTGGCAGAGCGAGCGCAGTGGGGCGCCTGTCAAGAAGGCGGTCGAAGCCTTGGTTGAACGGCTGGGGGATCAGGCCTCGCTCAAGCTGATTGCCAACCAGTACTTGATTCGATTGCGGCGTGCCTGACGCAACGACAGGGGGAAGAAGACAAAATTTTTCCCTTTGGACTGCGGATTGCTTCCCCTAAGCTTGTATCGGTTGTGCTGGTTGCAAGTCAAAAGAGGGGACGTCATGAGCAAGCGAGATGAATTGATCACGAAATACGCAGAGGATCTTCGCACCAAATGCAGGGTCGAGCCGGATTTGGACTTGTTGACCAAAGTCACCATCGGCTGTGGCCCCGCAATTTACAGCGCCGATGCGTCGACTGTTGCCGGGTCGGACCCGTCCGAACTTGAGACCGTCAAAAAGAACTTTCTAATGAAAAAGCTGGGCCTGCCCGAGGGCGACGCTCTCATGGCTGCCATTGATGCGGTGATCGAAACCTATGGCCGATCCGAGCGCAACAAATACCGGGCTGTCGTTTATTATATGTTGGTCAAACATTTCGGCAAAGAAGCGGTTTACGGCTAAGGCCGCGCATTTTCCCAACCTGAGATACGGGTTTCTGCTGGCGGTCTTTGCGAAGAGCAAGGCCGCCACACCTTTCTCCTTGGTTCGGCAACTTTGCAGAAAACTCTAAGGGCAATTCGATTGCCTAATGGCGCGCATAAGCCGAATATCGGGCTAGGCAGGATGCCTGGGACCTTTTCAGAACACGTGTGGTGCAAGGGGTGCACGTGGGGTGGATGGAGGGTCCCGTATGGGGTCGGGGCCCTCCATTTCCGATCGGGTTCCGGTATGGCCCAAATTTCTTTCAAAGAAATTTGCAAAAACCTTTTCAAGGTTTTTAGCACTTGAACCAACGCAGGCCTTACGGATCAACGCCTCCCAATCGGCACAGGAATGACCATTCTTCCGCGCTGACCGGCTGAACGGACAGGCGGGTGTTATTGACCAACACCATGTCTTTCAGGTCCGGAATCGCCTTGCATTCCTCCAAGGTGATGGGGCGCAGCATGGGCTGGACCGCACGGATCATGACGCAATCCCATCTGGGGTCGTCGGTGGTGCTGTCGGGTTGGCTTTCGCGGCAGACCTCAACGATCCCGACGATCTCCTTGCCGATGTTGGAATGGTAGAAGAACCCGCGATCGCCGATCTTCATGGCGCGCATGTTGTTGCGCGCCTGATAGTTGCGGACGCCGTGCCACTCTTCGCCTTCTGCACCTTTGGCGACCTGCTGATCCCAGCTCCAAGCGTCGGGCTCGGATTTGAACAGCCAGAAATTCATCCGATGACCTTTTTCCATTCCTGAATTTGCACCGATTCAAAGAGGCCGGCCTTGGCATAGGGGTCGTTGTCTGCCCAGTCGCGGGCGGCACTCAGGTCGGCCACCTCAAGGATCACCAGGCTGCCGCACATCTGACCGTCGCCATCCAGAAACGGGCCCGCCATTTCGACGACACCCGAGGTCTGGATGTGGGCCAGATGGGCAGAGCGGTTTTCCACCCGCACCGGAAGGTGGCCGGGTTTGTCTTTGCAGATCAGGGCGACGCGCATGTTTATTCCTCTTTCAAAGGGCGAGACATCAGGTCTTGGACGGCCTCGTGCACCGAGACTTTACCAGAAGTCAGTGCGGCGACCATCCGGGTGACCGGAATTTGGGAGAGCGTTCCAGAGCGGGTGGCCTGCTGGACGATGGCGGAGGCCGTGGCGACGCCCTCGACCGTGGCTTTTGCATCGGGTGCCCGACCGGAGCCGAGCGCGATTCCATGGCGAAAATTTCGGCTTTGGTCCGAGGTGCAGGTCAGGACCAGATCCCCCAGCCCTGAAAGCCCGGCCAAAGTTTCAGGCCGTGCCCCAAGTTGCAGGGCAAATCGCTGCATTTCCGAAAAGCCCCGGGTCATCAAGGCTGCACGGGCGCTGTCACCCAGCCCGGCCCCAATCACAACCCCGGCGGCGATGGCGATCACGTTCTTCAAGGCGCCACCGAGTTCCGCCCCGACCACATCGGTCGTGCGATAGAGCCGAAGCTGGGGCGTCGATAATCCCTCTTGCAGGGAAACAGCAGTGGCGTCGCTGCTGCTGGCCAAGGTCAGGGCCGTGGGCAGGCCCTTTGCGATGTCGGCGGCGAAACTGGGGCCGGTCAGAATGGCGGTTTGGGCCCCGGGGCAGTTTTGCGCGATCACCGAGGTCGGTCCCTGCAAGGTGCCAAGATCGATGCCCTTGCAGCAGGCGACCAGCGATTTGTCGCGGAAGGACAGGCCAGAGGTGGCCAGAAACTTGCCCAGACTTTGCATGGGCATCGCCAACAGAAAAACGTCGTGGCTTGCAAGCTCCATCAACGACCCTGCGACACTGACTTCATCTGGCAATCTGGCCCCCGGGAGTTTCGCACTTTCGCGATGCGCTGCGAGATGGGCCACATCCCTCGCCCAGAGGGTGACAGGGGCCTTTCGCCCCAGGGCGATTGCCAACCCCGTCCCAAAGGCACCGGCCCCCAAAATTGCGATTTTCATGCCTTTGCCCCTTTTTTCCCAGAGCCAAGAAGAGCGGGTGCCGTCTGGTCCAAGGGCCAGCGCGGCCGTGCGGACAGATCAAAACCATCCGAATGGCCAGCCAGAAACCGCTCGAGTCCGGCATAGGCGATCATGGCGGCATTGTCAGTGCAAAGGCGCAGCGGGGGCGCAAGGAAGCGCACGCCCAATTCGGCACAGACCGACATCAGCCCCTGACGGATCGGCTGGTTTGCGGCAACGCCCCCGGCCACGGCAAGAACCGGTTTTGTTGGCGCTTCGTCCAGATAGAGGGCCAGCGCGCGCCGAGACTTTTCAACCAGAACATCGGTCATCGCCCGTTGAAAGGCGGCACAAATATCGGAAACGTCTTGGTGATACAGACCGCCCTGAAGCTCGATCAACTGGTCGCGCAGCCGCAGGACAGCGGTCTTGAGCCCCGAGAAAGACATGTCACATCCGGGCCGATCCAAGAGGGGTCTTGGTAGGGAAAAGCGCTTTGCATCCCCCATGGCGGCGCGCTTTTCGACGATCGGCCCGCCGGGTTGCCCAAGCCCCAGCAGTTTGGCCACTTTGTCAAAGGCTTCGCCGGGGGCGTCGTCGATGGTGCCGCCAAGGCGGCGAAACGAGTCTGGCCCGTAAGCAATCAGGAATTGGCAGTGCCCGCCCGAGACGAGGAGCAGCAAATAAGGGAATTCGACCGCATCCGTCAGACGCGGGGTCAGCGCATGCCCGGCCAGATGGTTGACCCCGACAAGCGGAAGGCCCGTCGCGGCGGACAAGCCCTTTGCCATCATCACGCCGGAAAGCACACCGCCGATCAACCCCGGGCCCGCCGTAACCGCGATGGCATCCAAATCGCCAAAGGTCAGACCCGCTTCTGTCAGGGCCGCTTCGATGCATCCGTCCAATCGTTCGGCATGGGCGCGGGCGGCGATTTCCGGCACGACGCCGCCAAAGGCCGCGTGCAAGTCGGTTTGGCCTTCGACAACAGACGAAAGGATCGTGGCTGGCTGTGCCGCGTCTGGGTCAAAGCGCACAATTGCGGCTGCGGTGTCATCGCAACTTGACTCGATGCCCAGAAAAGTCAGCATGGTACAGCCTGCCCCGCTAGGTTTTGCCGCTTGTTTGCAGGTAACATTCGATCCATGACCCCGCAATCCCGTTTCCCCACCATCTTGATCACGCGGCCAGAGCCGCAGGCCAGCCGCTTTGCCAAAGATTTGATTGCAACCTTTGGGCCCACGGTCTCTACGCTCGTTTCGCCCCTGATGCGGCCCGAGGTTTTGGTGCCGGCGCTGCCGCAGATGCCCTTTGCATCCGTGGTCTTCACGTCTGAATCCGGGGTCAGGGCGGCGCGAGAGTTGAAATTGACCCTGCCCGACATGGCCTTTTGTGTGGGGGACCAAACGGCAAAGGTTGCCGCGCAGGCCGGGTTTACGGCCCTTTCTGCCAAAGGCGATGCGGATGATTTGTTTGATTTGCTGATGATCCACGCAGATTTTCAGCCATTCCTTTTGCTGCAGGGAAAAGAAACCCGGGGAAATTTGCTGGAACGTTTGCGGGCGCGGGGGGTGAATGCCGCGCAGGCCGTGATCTATGAACAGAGAGAGCAGCCGTTGAACGCCGCGGCGGTAAACGCCCTGACGAATAAGGGCGACGTTATCCTGCCGGTTTTTTCCCCCAGAACCGCCGAATTGCTGGTCGCGGCAATGGGTCACATCAACGTGGTGGCCAAGACCCGCTTTGTTGCAATCAGCCCCGCATGTGCAAAAAAACTTGGCCCATTTGCGGAACTTGCCGCTGTCAGCGCCACGCCGGATCGCGACGGCATGATGGACGCGCTGAAAGCGGTGGTCTCCTGCACTTGAACCCACTGCCAGTCCGTTATTAGGTATTTGAAAGGCCCGGAATCTTCGGGCGGAATCAGGAAGAGCTTGATGGACGAACCAAAAAACGACCAGCGCGCTGACACCGAAACCGCAAAAGCAGAGGATAAGGCCGCGCCTGTCGATCTGGCTGAACCGACGAAGGTGGAGGAGGCCGAGGTTATCGATCCGGTGGCAGACTCGTCGCCCGACCCCGACCCTGTGGCCAAACCTTCCCCGAAATCGGGTGCGGGCGCGATGTCGTTGATCCTTGGCGGCGCGGTTGTGGCAGGCCTTGGCTATCTGGCAGGCACGTTTGCCCCGATCGTTCCGCAAAGCACGCCCGGCGCTTCGGCTGAAACGGCTGCATTGCAGTCCGAGGTTACCAAACTCTCGCAGCAGATTGCGGCGATTGAGTCCAAGCTGAAGCCTGTCGATCTGACGCCGATTGAAACGCGCCTGACCGCATTGGAAAGCACGCCCCCCGCAGGCCCAACGCAGGCGCCGGATCTGACATCGCTGGAAACCGCGATTGCGGCTGTGAACGACCGTTTGTCTGCGTTGGAACAGGCCCCCTCGGCTGTTGGTGGTGCATTGCCAGCAGATGCCGAGGCGGTGATTGCCGTTCTGCGCACCGAACTGGATGCGATGAAATCGGCGAATGCCGCCGCGACCGAAGAGATCAAGGCGACCGTTGCCGAAACCGAAGCAAAGCTTGCCGATGCGCAGGCCGAAGCCGAGAAGTTGAAGGCCGAGGCAGAAAAAACCGCCGCCTTGGCCTTGCGACGGTCGGCTGTTGGGCGCATCGCGGCGGCGCTGGAGTCGGGCGCGCCCTATGCGGCCGCGTTGAAAGACCTGGATGGGATGGAATTGCCCGCCATTCTGACCGAAAACGCCGAAACCGGTCTGCCCAGTACGCTTGACCTTGGTGCCGCCTTTCCAGATGCCGCCCGTGCAGCTTTGGAGGCATCGCTTGCCGCGACGGTTGGCGGCAGTTGGCAAGACCGGGTCACCGCATTCTTGAAAAGCACGACGGGGGCGCGATCCTTGACCCCGCGCGAAGGGGATGATCCCGACGCCGTGCTGTCCCGCGCCGAAGATGCTGTGCGCCGTGACGATCTGGAAAAGGCCATGCAAGACATCGCCACCCTGCCCGAAGCGGGGCAAGCCGCCTTTGCCGAATGGATCGCGCTTGCCAAAAAGCGCCAAGAGGCCACGGCTGCCGTTGCGCAGTTGACTGCCGAAGTGAACGGGTAAGGGGGGGCTGGGGGATGCTTTGGTCGCTTTTGAAAGGTCTGATCTTTGTCACCATCGTGGCTGGGCTGACCTATGGTGCGGGCATGCTGATGGATTCTGGCGACGGAATTCGCATTGCGGTTGCTGGCTGGGAATTCAATCTGGGCCCGCTTCAGGCTGTTATCCTTTCCCTGTTGTTCCTTGTCGCGCTGTGGGTGCTGCTGCGTCTGATCGGATTGGCCGTTGCCATCCTGCGGTTTTTCAACGGGGATGAGACGGCGCTTTCCCGGTTTTTTGACCGCAACCGCGAGCGTAAAGGCTATCAGGCGCTGAGCGAGGGTTTGATGGCCCTTGCCTCGGGCGAACCGCGTCTGGCCCTGTCGCGGGCGCAAAAGGCGGAAAAATATTTGGCGAAGCCTGAATTGACGACCCTGCTGATCGCGCAATCTGCTGAAGCGGTTGGCGATGGCAAACGCGCGCGCGAAGCCTATAAACAACTGCTGTCCGATGATCGAACCCGGTTTGTGGGGGTGCGTGGGCTTTTGAAGCAATCGTTGGAAGATGGGGATTCCGAAACCGCGCTGAAGCTGGCGGAAAAAGCCTTTGCGATGAAGCCGCGCCATGCCGAAACGCAGGATATCCTTTTGAAACTGCAGTCCGACTCGTCTGACTGGAAAGGCGCGCGCAATACGCTGGGCGCAAAGCTTAAAGCCGGTGAATTGCCCCGCGATGTCTACCGGCGTCGGGATGCCGTTCTTGCCTTGCAAGAAGCCCGCACCGTGATTGACGAAGAGGCCAGCATCGAAGCGCGCGAGGCTGCGATTGAAGCAAACCGTTTGTCGCCCGATCTGATCCCGGCTGCGGCGATGGCGGCACGCAGTCTGATTGCGAAGTCCGACAAGAAAGGCGCGACCCGCGTTTTGAAAAAGGCGTGGCAGGCGCAACCGCATCCTGATCTGGCAGCCGCATTTGCCGAGATCGAACCCGAGGAAACGCCGAACGACAGGCTAAAGCGGTTCCGCGTTCTGACCAACATTCAGCCGCAGGCCGAGCAGACGCGTCTTTTGCTGGCTGAACTGTACATCGCGGCCGAAGATTTTCCGGAAGCCCGGCGTGCCTTGGGCGATCTGTTGGAAACGCATCCGACACAGCGCGCATTGGCCATCATGGCGGCCATTGCCCGTGGCGAAGGGGCCGAGGAATCGACCGTTCGCGCATGGTTGACCAAGGCATTGACCGCGCCACGCGGCCCGCAATGGTGCTGTGACAAATGCCATGCGATCCACGCGCAGTGGCATCCCATCTGCGACAATTGCGGGGGCTTTGATACACTCAGCTGGCGCGAACCCCCTGAAAATGCGGGGCCCAGCCCAACGGGAACCGAACTGTTGCCCCTGATCGTCGGCACCCCATCCGGGGCAAGCGAGCCCCCTCCAGCCAATGGGGATGACGGGGATGAAATTGATGGTGCCGTGGTGCAAGAAGACAAAAAATAGGGCTACACACCGTCGTCAAGCAATGCTAAGAGCGCGCCAGCCCGTCTTTTACAGGCTGGCACCACCAGAAAATGCCGCAGTAGCTCAGCTGGTAGAGCACGTCATTCGTAATGATGGGGTCGGGGGTTCGAGTCCCTTCTGCGGCACCACTTCCCTAACATTCTCAGGTTTTGAACTCCAATAAATCCAAGTTTATATGGGTTTTCGGATTTTTTCATCCTTGATTTTATGACACAACGATTCTTAAATTATGACACAACAGATCACATTTCTTAGGCAGAACCATGCCAAAACTTGCGGAGAATCCTCATAGGAATGCCAACGGTAAATGGTATTTCCGCCTACGCATTCCACAGGATTTGCTTGGCAAGATTGAGGGCCACGGCTTCGGCAAGACAGATTATCGCATTTAGCTGAAGACCAGAGACGAAGCCGAAGCGAAGCGACGT
>JALQUQ010000087.1:0-6367 GCA_023263735.1 Paracoccaceae bacterium
GCCCTGACCCGGGCCGGTGGAATTTTGGCAATTTCGACCACGGTCAGCACATGCAGCGTGTCAAAATGGGAATCGATCACCGCGTGATCGGAAACCCATCCGCCCAAGGCCAGATAACTTTGCAACAGGGGCGGCATGGGGGGCGGAGCGCCCGGGGTTTCGGGAAAAGGAACGGTTTGCGGGGCCTTTTGCCCGGGCAGGCGATCTGCGGGGCCGATGTGACCGGCCAACTGGCCCAAAATGGGGCCGTGGGCCGCAGGATCGGCCCCATTCAAGCTCGCGCAGCCAAACATGGCAGAGACCCCCTGCCCCAAAACCACCCGCGCAATCGCAGCCATGCAAAGCCGCATCGGATCGGGGCTGGTCTCGTCGGGATCAAGGCAGAGACGGCCGATTTCGATCAAGGGGCCCCCGATCCGCGCCAGCGGGGCCAGATCATACCATTGCGCGGAATAGGACTGCGCCAAATCCTGCGCGTCCCACAGACGATAGCGAAAGCAGGCCACAGAGCCGCCGGTCGCCCGATCCAGCACGATCACATGCGTCGCCGCCGCATCATAATCATCTGTATCCCGCCCATCGACCCGCGCCCGGCCACGCGCCGTGTAAAACGCGCGATACCGCAGGTTTTGGGCCAAAGTCAGGTCTTTGGCATCCTGCGCCGCCCTGACGTCGTAACGACCTCGCGAAAATGGTTCCACTTTCCATCCTGTTGCTTGGCGAACGGGCCAACGCGGCCTATTTTCACGCAGGGAAATGCTAGCCGCAAGCTCTGGATATTCGGCGCGGACGACAAGGAGATGTCATGACCAAGGTGATCAAATCAGACGCAGAGTGGAAGGCCCAGTTGTCGGAGCTTGCCTTTAAGGTCACGCGTCAACACGGAACAGAGCGCGCCTTTACCCACGACAATTTCCCAAAGCAGCCGGGAACGTTCCATTGTGTGTGCTGTGGGGCGCCGCTGTTCGAACAAAAGACCAAGTTCGACTCTGGCACCGGTTGGCCATCGTTCTATCAGCCCATCGATTCCGAGATGGTGGGCGAGAAAGAGGATCGCAGTTGGTTCATGCGGCGGACCGAGGTGCATTGCAATCGTTGTGACGCCCATCTGGGCCATGTCTTTCCCGATGGTCCGGCCCCGACGGGTTTGCGCTATTGCATCAACGGGGTTGCGCTGACCTTTGATCCCGAATGATTTAGGCCCCCGATCATGAAAAAGGCGGCCCGCATTGGGGCCGCCTGTCTTCTTGCGATCAAACCGCGATCATTTGATGATCTGCGCGGCACTGACCCGGCCGAAAGAGGCGAAGATTTGGCGCAGCACGCCCATGCTCCGCACGCTCGATTCCGTGACGCGCCGCGACAGCGGAACGATCTGACCCCGCTCCAGCCCCCATTTCTCGATGTTTTCCAACTTGCCGTTGTCATTGAAATACACGGCCACGACCTGACGATCGACTTCCTTGGCCTCCAACGCGCCGCGCTCTTCGTACCGGCTTTGCACGAAATACCAATCGTTGCCATTCAACAGGCCCGAGGTTGACGGACGCCCGATCTTGGCCGCAGCGGTTTCCTGCGTGTCTTTGCCGATTTCCAGTTGCGCCAGATCTTTTTCGTCCGGCACATAGCCATGATTGCGGTAAATCGAAGAGCACGCGACCAACGCACCTGCCAGAACCACAGCCACGATTCCCTTGGAGAGACGTTTTGCCTGTGATCCCAGACGAAAGTTAAAAAGCATCGATACGCCCACCCTTCCTGTTTCGTGCGCAGCACCCTGCCCCGCGATGGTTCCAACCCTTGCAAACCGGGCTGGGGCCGCGTAAGGCCGGGACCAAGCATGGCACCTTGGCTCAAAGGCTTAGCGAAGGTTGCGCATCGGTTCAAGAACGGAACTCGGACCCGAAGCCGCAACCCTGATCGGAAAACTTGGCTTTTGCCGCACCGAACTGCCCAGACTGCGCCGAAATGAGGACTTCATGTCAAAAGAGACACTTCCCCCATCCGACCCGACTCCGCCCGCCTTTAGCCACCCGATGCGGGTTGCCGCTTTGGCCACGCGCAAACCGACGCGGTTCAAGATCACGCCGAATGCGGCCGAGCGCGCCGCCCTTGCGCAGGTGCTGGATCTTTTGGATCTGCCAAAGGTCACCTTTAACGGCGAACTTCGCCCGACCGGCAGCCGCGATTTCATCCTTGAGGCGCAGTTGACCGCCGATGTGGTGCAAGCCTGTTCGATCACGCTGGCCCCGGTGCCTGCCGCGATCAAAGACACGGTGCTCCGCCGGTATCTGGCCAATTGGGTGACCCCCGAGGGGGATGAGGTCGAAATGCCCGAGGATGACACCTCAGAACCCCTGCCCGAAGTGATCGATCTGGGCGATGTGCTGACCGAAGCCTTGGCGCTGGCCCTGCCGCTGTACCCGCGTGCGGCGGGCGCGGAACTGGGCGAAGCGATCTTTGCCGAACCGGGGGTCGAGCCGCTGAAGGATGAGGCGCTGAAGCCCTTTGCCGGGCTTGCCGCGCTCAAGGCAAAGCTCTCTGGTCCGGAAGATGCGAGCTAAGCTAAGAAAAGGACTTGCGCCGGACCGAAATCCGGCTATGTTCCGCGCCTCATTCGGGGTGTGGAAACGCGCCCCAAGCGGGTAACCCCGCAAGAAGAATCGAAAAAGAAATCAGGGGCATGTCCCCGACTATCCAAAGGTTTAGACATGGCCGTCCCGCAGAATCGCACCACCCGTTCCCGCCGTAACATGCGCCGCGCGCATGACGCTCTGGTCGCCGGCAACCCGGCAGAATGCCCGAACTGCGGCGAGCTGAAGCGCCCCCACCACGTTTGCGGCGCTTGCGGCCACTATGATGCACGCGAAGTCGTTGCATCGGCAAACGAAGTGGATCTGGACGAAGACGCAGCGTAAGCTGCGTCCTTCGCGTCTCGCCCAACTCATGGCGACCGGAACCCATCAAACGGCGGCCGTTGGTTTAGACTCTGGGGCAGATCGCGCCAAGGATATCACGAACACATTGGTAATTTCGGTTGACGCCATGGGCGGAGACCGTGGACCGGCAGCCGTGGTTGCCGGTCTTGCCATCTGTGCGGCCAAGACGGGCCAAGTGCATTTCCTTTTGAACGGCGATCAGGCCCAGTTGAACCCGCTTTTGGGGCAGTATCCTGCCTTGGGCGGGCGTGTCACCGTGGTGCATGCTGACCGCGTCGTCACCATGAACGACAAGCCCAGTCAGGTGATGCGCCATGGCGCCGGCACCTCGATGTGGTCGACGATCGACGCGGTGAAAGAGGGCAAGGCGCAGGCAGCGGTGTCTTGTGGCAATACCGGTGCGCTGATGGCGGTTTCGATGATCCGCCTGCGCAAGGTGCCCGGCGTCAATCGCCCCGCGATTGCCTGCCTTTGGCCCAGCCTTAACCCCGGTGGGTTCAACGTGATGCTGGACGTGGGTGCCGGGATCGAGGCCGAAGCCGAAGATTTGCTGCAATTCGCGACCATGGGTGCGGCCTATGCGCGCAACGGTCTGGCCTTGACCCGCCCCCGGGTCGGCCTGCTGAATGTCGGCACCGAAGAACATAAGGGCCGCGCCGAATTGCGGGTGGCCCATGACCGCATGGCCGAAGCCTCCGATGCGGGGGGATTCGATTTTGTCGGTTTTGTCGAAGGGGGCGATATCCCGTCGAACAAGGTCGATGTGATCGTGACCGACGGATTCACCGGCAATGTGGCCCTGAAGACCGGCGAAGGTACGGCCAAGCTCATCTCTGAGGTGATGCGGCAGACCTTTAAAAGCAATCTGTTGTCCAAGCTCGCGGCGCTGTTTGCCATGGGCGTTTTGAAACGGTTGCAACAGCGCATCGATCCGCGCCGCGTGAACGGCGGGGTGTTTCTGGGCCTGAACGGAACCGTGGTCAAATCGCATGGCGGTGCGGATGCCACGGGCGTTGCGGCCGCGCTGGATCTGGCGATCCAATTGGCGCAATCGCGTTTCGTCGATCGGTTGGCAGCACGGGTTGCATCCACCGGACGGACGATGCAGGATGCGAGCCAATCTTTTGGGCAGTCTGCGAACTCCGAGCCATCGGCCATCGGGAAAGCTGCCGAAACCGACGGGGACGAGGCCGGAAAATGACGATACGCGCAGTGGTCAAGGGCGTTGGGCACTATTTGCCCGAGCGCATTGTCCCGAATGCTGAGCTGGAAAGCCTTGTCGAAACCACCGACGAATGGATTCGCAGCCGGTCTGGCATTGAACGGCGTCATTTCGCTGGCGAGGGGGAAACCACCTCGATCATGGCCAGCCATGCCGCCCGCGCCGCCCTTGCCGATGCCGGGCTGGAGGCGGATGATATCGATGCCATCATTCTGGCCACCTCAACCGCCGATCTGACCTTTCCGTCGGCCGCGACGATGGTGCAGGCGCATCTGGGCATGACCCGGGGCTTTGCCTATGACGTGCAGGCCGTTTGCGCCGGTTTCATCTTTGCGCTGACCAATGCCAATGCGCTGATCATTTCGGGCATGGCCAAGCGGGTTCTGGTGATTGGGGCCGAAACCTTTTCCAAGCTGATGGATTGGAACGACCGCACCACCTGCGTTCTGTTTGGCGATGGGGCGGGCGCCTTGGTTCTTGAGGCGCAAGAAGGCAACGGAACCAAGCTTGATCGCGGCATTCTGGCCAGCGATCTGCATTCGGATGGCCGTTTCCGCGATATCCTTTACGTCGATGGCGGGGCAAGCACCGGAACCACGGGCCATCTGCGGATGGCGGGCAAGGAAGTGTTCCGCCACGCGGTCGAGAAACTGGCCGAAACCTCGAACACCGCGCTGGAAAAAGCCGGGATGGATCATGGCGAGGTGGATTGGATCGTGCCGCATCAGGCCAATATCCGCATCATCGAAGGCACCGCCAAAAAGCTGCAACTGCCGATGGATAACGTGATCGTCACGGTCCACGATCACGGCAACACTTCGGCTGCGTCGATTCCTCTGGCCATGTCGGTGGGCAAAGCCCGCGGCAAGATCAAGGAAGGCGACGTGATCGTGACCGAGGCGATTGGCGGCGGTTTGGCCTGGGGCGCGGTTGTTTTGCGCTGGTAAGCCAGTTCAGGAACGTCGTCCAAGTCTCTGTTATTGACTCGCAATTCCTTCCGACGCATCCTTTGGAAAAATCCCAGGGGGGAAAGATGAGTGAAAAGACGCTAACCCGGATGGATCTGTCCGAAGCGGTGTTCCGCGAAGTCGGGCTAAGCCGGAATGAATCGGCGCAACTGGTTGAAATCGTCCTGCAATATATGTCCGACGCTTTGGTGCAGGGCGAACAGGTCAAGATTTCTTCCTTTGGAACCTTTTCCGTGCGTGACAAAACCGCGCGCGTGGGCCGCAATCCCAAAACCGGGGACGAAGTTCCGATTTCTCCGCGCCGCGTTCTGACATTCCGCCCGTCGCATCTGATGCGCGAGCGGGTGGCGGCTGGGAAAAAGTAACCCGTTCTGAAAACCTGAGGGGACCCTGCGGCGCATGGAGAAATCGCCTGACGCCTTCCGCACCATATCGGAAGTTTCCGAATTTCTGGAAACACCGGCCCATGTGCTGCGGTTTTGGGAAAGCCGGTTTCCCCAGATCAAGCCCGTCAAACGCGCGGGGGGGCGTCGGTATTACCGTCCGGCGGATGTTGCCTTGTTGCAAGGGATCAAGCGGCTTTTGCACGAGGATGGGATGACCATTCGCGGCGTGCAGAAAATCCTGCGCGAACAGGGGGTAAAACAGGTTTCTGGAATGGCGGACGACACATTGGCCGAAGACGACGATGCCGCATTGGAACTGGCCTTGGCCGATTTGATGGGGCCTGCCGATCCCACTCCGCCCCCCAGCCGCGAAGAGGCCGAAACCGCGCAGGTGATCGCGCTCCAGACCGCGCTGCGCAAAGCCGATGAAGAGGCCGCCAAACCGGCCGAGGGTGTGGTTGCCCCCTTTGTGGCCCCCATCCGTCCGGTGGCGCCCTCCGTGGCGCCCCCCGTGGCCCGCTCGGCCTGGCAAGACGACGGGATCGGCGATCTGTTTGGCCGTCTTTCCGCCGGTCCGTCTGATGCCGCAGATCGGCCCCCGGCACCCCCAACCTTTGAACCAGACCCCGACCCTGTCGAAGAAGCGCCGATGGCACTTTGGGCCGAAGCGGAACCCGAGGGGGCCGACATCCAATCCTTTGCCGATTCTGTTCGGGAGCCTGCCCCCGACCCGGAATCATTGGGATCGGAATCACCCGACTCGGAAACTCAGGACACGTCCATACCTCCCAAAGTTGCCCCGGACGCGCCCTTGCCCGAAGAAGATGGCGTGCCAGACACCACTGATGCCCC